>JAINCL010000225.1:0-2035 GCA_036574145.1 Deferribacterales bacterium
AATATCTTCTGAAATAAGAAATATTAAAGATTACGAAGAATTTTTAGAAGAACTTAATACCATAGGAAAAAATATAATAGAAAAAATATTCGAACTTATGGGTGAATATGATATATATTGAAAAAGATGCTATTAATGGATACTTTCATAAACTTTTTGATAAACATTCGATACATTATGAAATTGTAAATAGCAAAGAGGAGATCTCCAATTCTAAAAATAATATAGTTATAACATCTCAAAAAAATAGATTTGTACACAACTGCCCTGCCACCAGAGAATACAGATGTTGTAATTATATGGTAGTGGATGCTGTAGAGGGTTGCCCTTTTGATTGTACCTATTGCATCTTACAGGTGTATCTTAATCATAGCTACATAAAGGTTTATGACGACATGGAAGGGGTAAAAAATAGTATATTAAATCTATCCCAAAAAGGTAAATATCGACTCGGTACAGGTGAATTATCTGACAGTTTAGCTCTCGACAATATTCTAAAACTAACAGATTTCATCATACCTATAATAAATAAACAGGATAACCTACAGTTTGAATTTAAAACAAAATCGACAAATATTTCAAACCTCTTTAATCATAACCCTAAAAATATAGTAATCTCTTTTAGCTTAAATCCTGAAGCCATTGTAAAATCTGAAGAATTAAAAACTGTATCTGCTTATCAAAGGATTAACGCTGCAAAATCTCTGGCTGAATACGGTTATAAATTATCATTCCATTTTGATCCATTGATATATATAAACGATTTTGAAAAAAAGTATTTAGAATTATTAAATTATCTTATAGGAAATATTAACGAAGAATCGGTGGAATTTGTAAGTATCTCTACTTTTAGATTTATACCTGAACTTGCCGATATTATTAGAACTAAATATGAATATACCAATATCCTTGCCAACGATTTTATAAAAGCTTTAGATGGTAAGATGAGGTATTTTAAAACTCTAAGGGTTTATATGATAAAAACTGTATATGATTATCTGAAAAAACACTGGAATAAACCTTTCATATATCTATGCATGGAGGATAAAGATATATGGGAAAAGGTTATAGGATTTGACCCTGGAGAAAGGGAAATTTTTGAGAAAAACTTTAAATGGTATCGGTAATGAATATACTTTCAATAGATATCGGAGGAACTAATACAAAGTATGCAGTATTTGAGGTTAGAAATGATTGTAAATTACTAAATAATGGTTACTTCAAAACTCCCGATAATATAGATACCTTTTTCGAACTACTCCTCAACAATCTGCAGGTAAACGATTTCGACATGGTGGCTGTGGGAGTACCTGGTGCCTATAATAAAGATCTGGATCTAATTATTTATGCGCCAAATTTGCCACTTTTGAATAACATAAATATTAAAAAATCTTTCAGCACAGTATTTAATACCGACATATTGGTGGAAAATGATGCAAATTTGGCAGCTCTGGGGGAACATTTTTTTGTGGAAAAAGAGGGATCTAATTGTTTCTTATTGATAACTCTTGGAACAGGTATAGGTGGTGGAATAATATATAAAAATGAGATTTTTGGTAGTTCAATCACATCAGCAGAGATTGGACATATAACCATAAATTTCAACGGTAGAAAATGCGGTTGTGGAAAAACAGGATGTTTTGAAGCTTACTGTGGAATGGCAGGTTTTTTAGAAACTTACAGGGAAATAACAGGTGAAAAATTAAACAAGGTAGATGATATATTCAAAAAGTATAAAAATAAAGAACTGCTGGCAAAAATATCTGTGGATCTTTTTTCCTATCATTTAGCATCCGGTCTCTCAAGCTTAGCGAATGTGCTAACACCTGACAAGATTAAAATAGGTGGTGGAATATCTCTATATCATCAATATTTTTTTAGGAAAACTGTAAAATTCTTTTCAAAAATGATTTTCCCCGCGTATAAGAATTATACAACTCTAGCTATATCAGAGTTAAAAAACAATGCCGGGATATACGGTGGGGCAGCACTTTGTATAAAAAATAGATAAGGGGGGTGATTATATCACCCCCTT
>JAINCL010000226.1:0-2738 GCA_036574145.1 Deferribacterales bacterium
CAATTAATACAATCGCATGGTAAGTATTATATCTATATACATATCAACCCTCCCTATCCCTTTGATAAAATTTGGTTACTAAAAGATATGAGAATGTTGCACTTCCTATAATTACTAAGAACCATAGTAATATAAGTTTCAGAGTAACAAAAATATCTTGATAATAAATAATACAACCCAATACTATAAAGCCGAATCCAACATTATCTGCTTTTGTCAAGGCATGCATTTTGCAAAGATAATCAGGGAATCTTATAATTCCAATGGTTCCAGCCGTTAAAAAGATCAACCCTAACATTATAGAAATAATTACCAGTATTTCTATAACTCCCATCTAACCCACCTTTTTTTTAAATCTATTTACAAAGATAAAAATTACAGGAAACCCTATCAAACCTGTAATAAGACCTATATAAAGTACTTGAACAATCTTTAAAAAAATACTCATTATTAAGGTGAATGAAGAAAAAGAGTTGTTAATTATAAGAATAGAAAGGTAATCATTGGAACAAAAATCATTGTAAAATTTTACCCTTTATTATATATATCGACATGGTCAAAAATAGATATAAAATATTTACCTTAGCTTTTTTAATTTCACTATCTATGCACTTAGTTCTTTTATCTATACCACTAAAAATACCCTCCAATAAAACATCTATTCAGAAAAAAATTTTCATTGTGGATATAGCAAAGGTTAGTAATAACGATAAGAAAAGTGATGAAATAAGCACACTTGAATCATTTGAAATAGAAAATTTTATAATGGATAACGAGCTAACTACCAGAACTTTTAAAGAAAACGATAAAATTCCAACAATATCACCAACATTTGACAAAGAAAAATACGAAAAAGCATTTCTAAAAACCCTTGAGGAGAAATTAAATATTCAGGATTATATAGAACAGGAAGGTTTATCTGGTGATTTCCTTTTTGAAATAGAGATTGAGGGCTCTGGAAGGGTTAGATCTGTTAAGAAACTTCTTGGTAAAGGTGATAATAGGTTAGAAGAGTTTGTTGTCAATAAAATTTATAATATAACATTTCCACCACATGGCAACCTCGTTGTCACCATAAAAGTAAATACCTCTTTCTACTTAGAATAAACCTCGAATATGTATATCCGCCAGTTCCATTAGTTCTGTTTTCATCTTAAGAAGATCTTTTTCTGTAAAGTAAACAACAAAGGTCTTATCAAGATTATTATGGGTATGTCTGAAATTCTGGAGATAAAGTTTAGGTTTGTTAGAAAATCGAACTTTTTTAAAAAATCTTTTAATCTTCTCTATATCATTATGCCATACTGTGTATCTCAATTCGAAATCGGTACCTGATTCATCAAGCATTCTAGCAGTCTCAACCACCATATCTATACTAATATCCATTCGTGTTATATACTTCAAATCATCATTATCAAAACCTTTAAGATCCATCGCCACATAATTTACCAGTCCACTTACCAATATTGGATTTAATTTATCTGGTAATGTCCCATTGGTATCAAGCTTTACATTTAATCCATTACCTTTTAAAAAGTGTAAAAAATCCTTCAAACCTTTATTTATAAGAGGCTCTCCACCAGTAATTACGATATTTTTAATTTCCCCGTTAACGATACTATCAACCACACTTTTCAAATCGATAAGCGGCACTGTATTTAAAACAAGATCTCTATTATGACAATACCTGCACCTTAAGTTACAACCCGAAGTGAATAAGGTGCAGGCAATTTTCCCAGAATAATCATTGAGGGTTATCTTTTCATACCCTGCAACAGGTAGTGTCAACATCAAAAACTGTCCTATCCTTAAACTCTTCCTGTTTGCTTTCGTTCCAGTTATCCACAGGTCTGTGATAACCCACTATCCTACTATAAACTTCACATTTTGTTCCCAAGATAGTCTCTTTTTCTTTTTCCAGTTGAACTATCTGTGCATTAATCTCTTTACTAGTCATATTATCACCCCCTTTTTATATATTAATCTGCATATTCTTTAACTTTATAATCTTACCATCTATCTCAGCAATCTTTTCCTCTTTACATTTTGGACAATACCTATGTTCACCTTTCAGATAACCGTGGATTGGACAAATGGAAAAAGTTGGTGTTATGGTGAAATAAGGTATACGGAACTGATTTGATATATATCTAATAAGCTCCTTTAATGATTGGGTATCATCTATCTGTTCACCAATAAAAGAATGGAATACTGTTCCACCTGTATAAAGAGGTTGTAGTTGATCCTGATGTCTTAATGCTGTGATAAGATCAAACCCACAATTTACAGGTAACTGAGTAGAATTTGTATAGTAAGGTTTCCCTTTCCCAGAAACATAAATATTGGGGTAGAGCTCTTTATCTTTTTTTGCAAGACGGTAACTTGTCCCTTCGGCAGGTGTCGCTTCGAGGTTATAAAGCATATCGTCCTCTTCCTGAAACTCGATCAGTTTATCATTCATAATTTTTAGCACTTTTTTGGCAAACTCTAAACCATCCTCATCTGTTATCCCAACCCCTATAAAATTCATTAAAGCTTCATGCATCCCTATAATACCGATGGTATTAAAATGATTTCTCCAGTACTCTCCTGTATGCTTTTTTATATCAGAAAGATAAACACGGGAATAAGGATACAATCCATTTTCTGTATATTTTTCCAGAGTTTTCCTTTTAAGGGAAATGGAGTTTCTCGCAAGTTCCATCAAATTAAACAGTCTATCGAAAAACTGCTCTTCA
>JAINCL010000227.1:0-6818 GCA_036574145.1 Deferribacterales bacterium
GCATATGAATTAAGTCTAAAGTTGGGGATAGAGATGCCTATTGTTACTGAGGTGTATAAAGTTATTTATGAAGGGAAATCACCTTGTGACTCTGTTATCGATTTAATGAAAAGACCACTTAAAAGAGAAGGTGTTTAAAAAAGGGGAGCTAGATCTCCCCTTTCGATTAAGCTTGAAAAACTCTTTCCACCTTTCTTAACCAACCTTCTGGTGCTTTTGCTCTACCATATTGTATGTCGGTGTAAGCTTTGTAAATCTTTTTGGTCATTTCACCTATTTCTCCGTTACCTAATTTTAAAGAGGTTCCATCTTCGAAAACATACTCTCCTACAGGAGAAACAACAGCTGCAGTGCCAAAACCGCCAGCTTCTACGATTTCACCACTTTTTACTCCGTCGATGAACTCTTTTAATTCTATCCTCTTCTGTACAACTTTAAAGCCCAAAGTTGGTAGTAATTCTATCATACTAAGTGATGTGATCGATCTTAAAATTGTATCTGTAAATTCTGGGATATAAACTGTTCCATCTTTTGTAATGTGGAAATGGTTCATTGCTCCAGCTTCTTCTATATACTTATTTTCTGCATCAAGATAAAGTACTTGGCTTGCTTCAAATTTTTTGGCAAACTCACCAGCTCTTAGAGATGCTGCATAATTTCCAGCTGCTTTGGCTGCACCTGTGCCGCCGGAAACAGCTCTGTGGAATTTCTGGGTTATTAGAAGCTTAATCGGTTTAGTGAAGCCTGTTGGGTAATAGGGACCACTTGGGGAAAGGATTACCATATACCTATATGATTCGCTTGGATGAACACCTAAAGAATCAGATGTGCCAAACATAAAAGGTCTGATATATAAAGAAGCACCATCCTGTATAGGGAACCAGTTCCTATCAACATCGATTAACGAATGGATGGCTTTGATCTGCATATCGACAGGTACCTGAGGCATACATAATATTTCAGCAGAGAAATTGGCACGTTCTGCATTTTTATCTATCCTGAAAGTATATATCTCTCCATCAGGATGCATAAAAGCTTTTGCACCTTCAAAATAAGCTTGACCATAGTGTAAAACTATGGCACCAGGAGCGATATTTATATCTGAATATGGAACGATTTTGATATTATACCATTCATTACCATCATAATCCATCATAAACATATGATCGGTTCTAAGTTGTCCAAATGGTAATGGTTTATCAGGTTTAAAAGGTTCTAATCTTCTTTTTGCTCTTGCTTTCAAGCAGTATGAAATATTCATATTCGCACCTCTATAAATAATTTTTTGCATTTTATTGCTCAAAACATTGTTTGTCAAGGGGAATGTGGAGAAGTATATACAATTCTAATTATTAATATTATTAGGATATTTATAATGTGTTACTTTTTGTAGCTCTCTATTTTCATTATTCGGCTTGAGATTATTCTGGCTCGGTTGGTGACAAATTTTTGGTTACTTTTGGGATGGTATTTGATGGGGTTTGGGAGTATTGCGGCTAAAAGGGAGGCTTCTGTAATTGTTAATGATGATGCTGGCTTGCCGAAATAGAATTTTGCAGCTTCCTGGACACCGAAGATCCCATCACCGAGTTCAATAATGTTAAGATATATTTCAAGAATTCTTTTTTTTGAGAGTGTCTGTTCGATTCTGTGTGTAATTATGGCTTCTTTAATTTTCCTTAAAGGATTTTTTGTGGGGGTAAGGTATAGATTTTTTGCTACCTGTTGAGAAATTGTACTTGCACCATATTTAAATCTCCCGGATTTGAAATTTTCTTCAAAGGCATTTTTTATAGCTTCATAATCAAATCCGTCATGTTGCCAAAACTTTGAATCTTCTGAAACTATCACAGCCAATCTCATAGGTCGCGATATTTGTGATAATGGTACCCATGTATGTTTTAACTGTTTTTTTAATCCCTCATTTTCCCATTGTTTCATTCTATATTTCATAAATGAGGTTGGGAATGGATCTGTTTTTTCCAATTTTTTTATATCGTAAAAAAAAGCTGGTGTGATGTATATTATCGAGATTATTATAGTAATTATCGTTATGTAAAAAACAAGTTTTTTAATATTCATGGCGTAGTAAATATAGTTATTATATGTAAGAAGTCAACAAAAATCTATTTATTTTTGGTTGAAATATTTTTGTAATATTTATTGATACCATTTTAATATTACTATAAATACCTCATATAATAGTTTGGGCTTGATATTTAGTTATTTATGGGTTAAAATAAAATATAGTTATGAATAAATAGTAAGGAGTAGATTTATGAGGGCAGTTTTTTGCAATGGATTTGGTGGTGTTGATGTGTTGGAAATTAGGGATGTGGAGATCCCAAAGCCTAAGGATAACCAGGTTTTAATAAAAGTCATAGCTACATCTATAAACAGACCAGACCTTGTCCAGAGGGAAGGTAAGTACCCACCTCCCCCTGGTGAATCAGAAATACTTGGACTTGAGGTTGCAGGTGTTATCGAAGAAGTTGGTGCTGGTGTGGTTGGTTGGAAAAAAGGTGATAGGGTTATGTCTCTTGTTGGGGGTGGTGGTTATGCAGAATATGCTGTTGCCTATGCAAATCATTTGATACCTATACCTGATAGCTATAGTTTCGAAGAAGCTGCCTGTATATGTGAATCTTATATTACAGCTTTTTTGAATGTATTTATGCTTGGTGAATTAAAAGATGGGGAAACGGTTATTCTTCATGGTGGTGGCGGCGGTGTCAATACTGCTGGTATTCAGCTGGTAAAAGCACTTGTTCCAAAGTCCAAAATAATAGTAACTTCTGCTCCAGAAAAGATTGATGGGGTGAAAAATCTTGGGGTTGAACTGGTGATAAATTATAAGGAAACTCCAGATTTTAGTGAGATGGTTAAGGAATTTACAAATAAAAAAGGTGCAGATGTTATATTAGATCATGTTGGGGCTAAATACCTTGATCCCAATATAAAATCTCTTGCATACGCAGGAAGGCTTGTGATTATTGGGGTGATAAGTGGAATTAAAGCTGAACTCAATATCGGTCTTTTAATGGTGAAAAGACATAAGATTATAGGTTCTGTACTCAGATCAAGACCTATCAATGAAAAAGGTGAGATCATAGCCGAATTTACAAAAACTGTTTTACCTAAACTCGCTGATAGGACCATTGTGCCTATAATAAGTAAAGTATTCCCTTTGGATGAGGTTAGGGAAGCTCATAGAATGATGGAAGATGATAGGCATTTTGGCAAGATAGTCTTGAAAATTAATTAGAAATCTTACAATAATTAAAATAATATTCAGGCAGGCGTTAAGTCTGCCTTTTTTATTGAAGAAGTGTTGCAATTTTGCAATGCTTAAAAAGGTATTGTTTAACAATTTTTTGTGTTATAATGTCTGGTTATATTGTTGCATTTTTGCAATATAAAGTGACTATTGAAATGATAAAATGTTTTAAAATATAATATTTTTGATTGGGTTGATTATGGCATATTTTTTGTATGTTAAAAAAATACAAAATAATAGGAGGTTTATGCCATGAAACTTATTAAAATATTTTTTGCTTTAATGGTGGCATTGATGTTTTCAGTGTCATCTTTTGCTGCTGTAGTTATTAAGTTTTCCCACGTTGTTGCACCTGGCACACCAAAAGACCTTGCTGCAAACTATTTCAAAAGTTATGTTGAGAAAGCTTCTAAGGGAAAAATTAAGGTTGAAGTTTTCCCTAACTCGACATTATATGGTGATAGGGAAGAGATTGAAGCTCTTAAGATGAATGCTGTACAGATTATTGCACCAAGTTTCTCAAAATTTACAGGTTTTGTACCTCAGTTTCAGCTTTTCGATTTACCGTTTCTTTTTGATAATGAAAAGCAGCTTCATAAGTTTTTGGATGGTCCTCATGGACAGAATATGTTAAAGCTTGTTGAGTCAAAGGGGATGATTGGGCTTGCATACTGGGACAGTGGGTTTAAGGATTTGTCAAATAACAAAAGAGAACTTATTAAACCAGAGGATGCAAAAGGGTTAAAATTCAGAATCATGTCATCTAAGGTTCTTGAGGAGCAGTTTAAAGCACTTGGAGCAAATCCACAGGTTCTACCATTTAGTGAAGTTTATTCTGCATTACAGCAGGGTGTAGTAGATGGTGCTGAAAACCCAGTATCTAACTTTTATACTCAGAAGATGCATGAAGTGCAGAAATATTATACTATAAGTGGTCATGGTTACTTGGGTTATCTTGTGGTAACAAATAAAATCTTCTGGAATAGTCTTTCTCCAGAACATAAAAAGATTGTCCTTGAGGGTATAAAACAGGCAACAATTAAAGAGAGAGAGTGGGCTGCTAAACTTGATAAAGAATATTTTGCAAAAGTAAAAGCCTACGGCAAAATTAAAATCTATACTTTAAAGCCAGAGGAAAAACAGCTTTGGAAAAAGAAATTAATGGAAATATATCCAAAATTCTATGGTGTTATAGGTAAAGATTTAATTGAAGCTGCTTTAAATACCAAGTAATTTCGAAATATTAAAATTGCCTCATCTTAAAGATGGGGCTTAATCTTTATAAGGAGTAGCCTGATGCTTAAGTTGCTGGAAATTTTTGATAACTTGCTAGATAAAGTAAATATTTTTATAATGTCGATAATGATGGGTATAGCAACATTTGTAGCATTTATTAATGTGGTTTTGCGTTATGTTTTTAATATGTCATTAACTTGGGCTGGTGAACTTACTTCTTACCTTTTTATATGGTCTGTACTTTTTGGAACAGCATACGGTTTTAAGATAGGTATGCATCTTGGAGTAACAGCTCTTATTCAAAGGTTAAAACCTGTAACAGCCAAGAGGTTGTTAACATTTAGCCTCTTTATAGTGTTTATTTTCTTAATTATTATGATAAAATGGGGATATGATTTTGTGAAGTTTAACTATGAACTTGAGCAGGTTTCCGTAGACCTTCATATACAATTTTGGATAATTTATCTGTGTGTGCCGATAACAATGATAATTGCAGCTTATCAAATATTACTTAAGATCATAAAGATTATAAAAATGCCTGCTGAAGAATTTAGCTATGATCTTGTGATGAAGGAGCATTAAAATGGCGACTTTAGTATTGTTTGGATTATTGTTCTTATTGTTATTAATTGGAGTACCTATTGCGATATCTCTTGGTATTTCAAGTACAATTGTTATTATACTCTATACTTCAATGCCTACACTTGTAATTCCTCAAAAGATGTTTACTTCCATTGATAAATTTGCACTGATGGCAATTCCTCTATTTATATTGGCTGGCAATTTCCTTTCTCAGGGTGGTGCTGCGAGAAGGATCATTAGATTTGCTAAGGCAGTGGTTGGACATTTACCAGGTGGTTTGCCAATGTCTGCGATTTTTGCTTGTGTTATCTTTGCAGCTGTAAGTGGTTCATCACCTGCAACTGTTGCTGCCATTGGTTCGATAATGATGGGAGCTATTAGAGATGCTGGATATAGTGATAAATTCTCCATAGGATCCATTACTTGTGCAGGTTCTCTTGGGATTTTGATACCACCTTCAATAGTGATGATCGTTTATGGGGTAACTGTTGATCAGTCTATTGGAAAACTTTTCATGGCAGGTGTTATCCCAGGGTTACTTTTAGGTGGTGGACTAATGCTTGTAACATATATAGCAGCAGCTCGTGCTGGCTTCAAAAGACAAAAGATGGCACCATTAAAAGAGATCTTTGGTAGTTTTATGGAGGCTTTTTGGGGATTGTTGGTAATTGTAATAGTTATTGGTGGTATATATGGTGGTATCTTTACACCAACTGAAGCAGCAGCAGCATCTGCAGTCTATGCTTTTTTTATCTCTTTGTTTGTTTATAAAGATATAAAGTGGAAAGATGTTCCAAATATTATAAAGATATCAGCAACTACTACGGCTATGGTGATGTTCATTATTGCCACTGCTATGCTTTTTGCTTTTGTACTTACTTATCTTCAAATTCCACAAAATTTAGCTCAGTGGATCATAGATATGCATTTTAATAAATATGTATTTCTCATATTTGTTAATATATTACTGCTTATTGCAGGTAGTTTCATGGAGCCTTCAAGTATAATTATGATACTTGCACCATTATTATTCCCAGTAGCAATGACATTGGGTATAGACCCAATTCACCTTGGAGTAATTGTGACAGTGAATATGGAAGTAGGGATGTTGACTCCACCTGTTGGTCTTAACCTTTTTGTGTCATCTAGTATTTCTGGTAAAAGTATCGAGGAGGTTATTAAAGCAACCCTTCCATGGTTATTTGCATTATTGATAGGGCTTATAATTGTAACTTATATCCCATCTATTTCACTATGGTTACCTAATCTGATATATGGTTAATATCGATGCGATGGTAAGGTGGGGAGATCCCCACCTTTTTTATATGAAATATAGACCAAGCGATATTATACATATAAAAATATATGTGGGGAATAGTATCTCATAAAGTTCTACTTTAGAAATATTGAATCTATTTATTATTCTATTACCCATCAATTCTGAAATATCATTGAATAATCCAGAAGCAATAAAAAGTGAAAATGAGATTATAAAAATGTATTTATTTATATTGTTACATTGTAAAAGGATATTATATATAGGAAACATTATTAGAATAATCCCGAGTGGGTCTATTAATTCTGACATTATAAATGCAATAATGTAAATAATGATAAGAATATAAAAAACTTCTGAAAATGATAGGGTTATATAATTCACGATTTCATTATTTGATTGAGTATAGATATGAAAGAATGAAACTAGTGTTATAAAATAAACGAC
>JAINCL010000228.1:0-2236 GCA_036574145.1 Deferribacterales bacterium
GAGATACCGCATCGGCCTTTTTTTGTTGTAAGAAAGTTTATAATGCTATGGATATACTCCGGGCAAAAGATAGAGAAAGGAGGTGTAGCAAAGAGGTGAGACGTAAGATGTTAGATGTGAAAAGTAAGATGTAAGATGTAAAAAGTAAGAAGTTAAAAAATTAAAAAAAAGTGGGTAGGGAAGCCCAATTAATAAAAAACAAGGAGGTATATTATGCCAGTTATAATTTACAACAACGTTCCATCTTTGACAGCACAAAGGTATGTAGGGATTTCAAACACTAATTTAGCAAAATCCCTTGAGAAACTTTCTTCAGGTCTAAGGATTAACCATGCATCAGATGATGCATCTGGACTTGCTATTTCTGAAAAATTAAGGGGTCAGATCAGCGGTCTTAAGAGGGCAGCTATGAATGCTCAGGATGGTATATCTATGCTTCAGACTGCTGAAGGTGCTATGGGTGAAGTTCACAGTATCCTTCAAAGGATGAGGGAACTTGCTGTTCAAGCTTCAAACGGTATCTACACCACAAATGATAGAAAGTATATTCAGGATGAAGTGGATCAGTTAAAAGCTGAAATAAATCGTATATCCGCTTCCACCGAGTTTAACACTAAGAAATTGTTAAATGGTGATGCCACAGCTCTTTGGTCAACAGATAAAGCAGATAAATTATCTGCCATAATAAGATCAAAAGTAGCAGAAGGTAACTATAATATTAATGTAGAAGTTCAAGAAGTCGGTAAAAACTATGTTTACAAATCAGATGTAATGACCCTCAATGAAGGTGCCATCGGTGCACAGTTTACAAATAGTACTGCTAATGGTACTGATATAGTAGAAGCATACAACCCAACATCACTTTGGGCAACAGGGGATAATCCTTTTAATGTTACAATTGCTCAGGCTACGGCTAATGGTACAGCATCAATGCTTGGTAGTTACTTGAATAGTGGTTCTTATGGAGTAGTTACCTATAACAGTGGAGCTTCAGCAATTACTACTTCTGGTTATGCTTTAATAGAATTTACCGGCACAGGTGGAGCAACTTTAAAATTTTACAGTGCGTTTACTGGTGAACTTGTAGGAACAGCTAACGATACTAATATTAGTAATGGTTTATCTTTTGCTGGTATTGCTACTGCGGCTTTAACTTTTAGTGGGTTTACTACAACTACTTCTAATTTTCAAGCTGGTGATAAGTTTCTTTTTTCTTTAAGTAGAAGGGTAGCTACTATTGCTCAAGTAACATCATCTAGAGGTACTATTACAATATCTAGTGGACCAGCCAATCAAGAAGCTAATATAAGACTTCTTTTTACTGGTGCAGGATCGTTAGCAAGTACATCTCAGGATGTATCTCAAACAATATACCTTGCAGATCTTGATGAAAGTAATGGTAATCTAAATATCGGTAGCGTAACACTTAAATTTGCTAAGAATCCAACTGGTTTGACCAATGTAGGTTCTGGTACTCTTTCAATTATGGGTGGTGGTGAAGCTGCTACTTCAACTACAAAACTAAAAGATATTGCAAGATTTGTTGATGCTGATGGTAATAATCTGTTTGATAATAAGCAGGAGCTAACAGTCTGGGGTAATGGTAAAAGTGCGGTTATATATATTGAAGCAGATGATACGATCGCAGATTTTGAAGAAAAACTTACAGATGCAATAGTCAACAAACTTGGGCTTGGATCAGATGATTCAAATGTGAACAATCATCTTGTGGATTACATTACTATACCTGATAGCTCAGGGCTTAGAACAGTAAAAGGCACATTTATAATTCAAACAGCACTTGCAGGTAAAAAAGGTGAGCTTGCATTTAGTGGGGATCAAAGGTTGATCAATGCACTTTCACTTGCAGAGGTTCAAAAGGCTATAGATAACACCACAGTAGTAACAATAAATGATGCCCATACAGGCAGATTAATAGGAACTGATGAAACTGGTAATGATAGGGTAAATGGTGTTATAGAGGGGATAGAGCTTGTTTTTGATTCCAGAGCGAATGTTTCTGCTACATGGGATAATAATAAAATAGTATTTAAAGAAAACTCTAATGCCTCCGCTAAAAATTATTACCTCCATGTTGTGGATAATGCCACAGAACTTCAGATAGGGGCAAATCAAGGGCAGACACTTTTTGTATCTATTCCTCAGCTTGATGTAAGAGGTCTGGGTGCGGAAGATGTATATCTTGTTTCACAAGAGCTTGCCCAAAGGGCGATAC
>JAINCL010000229.1:0-2717 GCA_036574145.1 Deferribacterales bacterium
ATATACTTCTTCTCGCTTTATTAAAAATGAATTAAAATTTCTTTATTCCTCCATAGCTCAGCGGTAGAGTAGATGGCTGTTAACCATTTGGTCGTTGGTTCGAATCCAACTGGGGGAGCCATAAAAAAAATTTGCTTTTAGCAAATATTTTTTTACAAAAAAATAAATGGAGAGATGGCAGAGTGGTTTAATGCAACAGTCTTGAAAACTGTCGTGGGGCAACCCACCCAGGGTTCGAATCCCTGTTTCTCCGCCATTTTTTTATTTAAGTTTTAATTTAAAATTTTTGGAAGGGTGCCTGAGTGGCTGAAAGGGCTCCCCTGCTAAGGGAGTGTATCTATTAGGTACCGTGGGTTCGAATCCCATCTCTTCCGCCATTGTTTTCTTCCAAAAAACAAGGGCCTGTAGCTCAGGGGTTAGAGCAGTCGGCTCATAACCGATTGGTCGTTGGTTCAATTCCAACCAGGCCCACCATTTTATAAAAATATTTTTAAGAAAACTGATAAAAATTTTCTATTAAAAAAAATAAAAAAGTTTTGACAAAATATATTAAATAAATATACTTGTTCGGCTTAAAAAAATAGAGATAGGATAGATTGTAGTACATTAAAATGAATAGATAATAATTTAGAATAAAACCTTTGAGTAGGATGTAATTTTAAACTTAGATAAGAAATAATAAGAAAAAAAATAAGTTTAAAAGAGTTTGATCCTAGCTCAGGATGAACGCTAGCGGTGCGCCTAACACATGCAAGTCGAGCGGGATTGATATGTAGCTTGCTACATTGATAGAGAGCGGCGAACGGGTGAGAAATATGTGGGTATCTACGTTTTGGTCAGGGATAGTAAAAAGAAATTTTTAGTAATACCGGATAGTCTCGAGAGAGTAAAGATTTATCGCCAAAACAAGAGCCTGCATCCTATCAGTTAGTTGGTGAGGTAAAGGCTCACCAAGACGATGACGGGTAGCTGGTCTGAGAGGATGGTCAGCCACAATGGAACTGAGACACGGTCCATACTCCTACGGGAGGCAGCAGTGAGGAATCTTCCACAATGGGCGAAAGCCTGATGGCGCGACACCGCGTGAAGGAAGAAGGTCTAACGATTGTAAACTTCTTTTCTGAAGGAGCATAATGAGAGTACTTCAGGAATAAGGGACGGCTAAATACGTGCCAGCAGCCGCGGTAATACGTATGTCCCAAGCGTTATCCGGAATTACTGGGTGTAAAGGGTTTGTAGGCTGTGAAATAAGTTGGATATGAAAGACCGGAGCTTAACTTCGAGTTTGTATTCAAAACTATTTTGCTAGAATTAGGGAGAGGTAAGCGGAATTTTAAGTGTAGGGGTGCAATCCGTAGATACTTAAAAGAACACCAAAAGCGAAGGCAGCTTACTGGAACTATATTGACGCTGAGGAACGAAAGCGTGGGGAGCAAAAAGGATTAGATACCCTTGTAGTCCACGCCCTAAACGATGATAACTTAGTGTTGGAGAGAGATCTTCAGTGCTGAAGCTAACGCGATAAGTTATCCACCTGAGGAGTACGGTCGCAAGATTAAAACTCAAAGGAATAGACGGGGACCCACACAAGCAGTGGATCACGTGGTTTAATTCGACAATAAACGGGGAACCTTACCCAGACTTGACATCTATAGAATCTTGTAGAAATATGAGAGTGCCCGTAAGGGAGCTATAAGACAGGTGCTGCATGGTTGTCGTCAGCTCGTGCCTTGAGGTGTTCGGTTAAGTCCGTTAACGAGCGCAACCCATGTTGTTAGTTATATTTTCTAACAAGACTGCCTAGGTTAACTAGGAGGAAGGTGTGGATGACGTCAAATCAGCATGGCTTTTACGTCTGGGGCTACACACATGATACAATGGTATATACAAAGAGTAGCAATATGGTAACATAGAGCCAATCTTATAAAGTATATCTCAGTCCGGATTGAGGGCTGCAACTCGCCCTCATGAAGTTGGAATTGCTAGTAATCGTAAATCAGACATGTTACGGTGAATATGTTCCTGGGTCTTGTACTCACCGCCCGTCACGGCATGGGAGGTAGTAATATCGGAAGCTCCTCTAGTAATAAGAGGATCCATGGTAGGACTACTGACTGGGCTGAAGTCGTAACAAGGTATCCGTAGGAGAACCTGCGGATGGACTATCTCCTTATAAAATCTTAAAGTTTAATTTTTACTTTTACCTAGGTTTTATTCTAAATTTTTATCTATTAGTACATTAAAATAATCTGAATAATTAAAGTTAGTTAACTTTAAAAAAATAATAATTGTAATAAAAAGTTTTAAGAAGTATATGGCATAAAGTGGATGCCTTGACTTGAATATCCGAAGAAGGACGTGCTAATCTGCGATAAGCTTAGAAGAGTCGATAAGAGACGCTATGATTCTAAGATTTCCGAATGGGGGAACCTAATACAGGTAATCTGTATTGCCATAAAAATGGAGGACACAATGTGAATTGAAATATCTTAGTAGCATTGGAGAAGAAATCAATAGAGATTCCCTTAGTAGTGACGAGCGAAGAGGGAGAAGTTCAAACCTATTATATGTAAGAGCAGGTCGTTGTATAATAGGGGTTGTAGGAATTATATATGAGTTTCCTGATAAAACTCGATATAGAGATAGTTTATTAGAAGAATGTAATGAGAAAGTACAGCCATAGAGAGTGTAAGCCTCGTATTTTAAAATAAACTATT
>JAINCL010000230.1:0-1387 GCA_036574145.1 Deferribacterales bacterium
TCTACATTCTCATCCTTTACAACAACATCCACCATAATCTTAGGAACAAAATCGATCTGATATTCAGCTCCTCTATAGAGCTCACTATGCCCCTTTTGTCTACCATAACCTTTTACTTCAATGATGGTTAATCCGGTAATACCGATGGCAGTGAGTGCCTCTTTTACTTCATCAAGTTTAAAAGGCTTAATTATTGCTCTAACTAATTTCATTATAACCTCCTTATCGGTTTCACCACTTATAAGCATTCTTTATGCCATAAAATATAAACAATTGATATATAATATAAAATTAAATTTTAATGACCTTTGGTTATAATTATAGAGAATTATATAGATAATTTCTGATAAAAATGATTAATTTTTAATCGATATTTTTTAAAATTGAACAAATTTTGAGATGAGAAACAAAGTAAAGATGAGTGGAGTAAGACTAAATTGCTATGTATTTGATAATAATGTTATCCACTTTTTTTGGAAGGGATGGATTATTTCTGTTTGGAAATAAGGAACGGGTTAAAGGTTTAAAATTTTCCTGTTGTAAATTTTATAAAAAATAGTAATATACATAAAATTTTAACTTTTTAATTAGCTTAAAATTTATGGAGAACATTTATGACTAAAGAACAGAAGTTTTACCAGGTATTACAAAACGTATTTATCGGTGCCAAGATTGAAGGAACAGGCGGTTTTATTAATTTAATGATAATCAAATCCAATTATTATAAAAAGATTGAAGAGTTTCTTAAAAAAGATATTGAAGCGGCTCTAAAAAGATACCCAACCTTTAGAGACGAGCTCTTTGACAAGCTCTATTCTTTTTTCAGCCGATATTTTACCGAAAGCGGATCCATCTATTTCAATTCAACACTGTTTCACAATAATATCTATGAAAAAGTCTATACCGATGATAGAGATGTGATCCTCTTCTGGAAAACGCAGATGCTTTATTATGTAAAAACCGATCGCATTTTTAGAAGTATGCCTGTTGAGTTTGATGGGTTGAAATTCTATTTCGATGCAACTACCATTGAAAACAAAAAAGCCAACGAAAAGCGATCATTGATCTATGAACTTAAAGAAATAAAAGAAGATAACACGATTATCTTTTCGGTTTTATATTCAGAACGAGGGACAAAAACAAAGATAGATGATATTTTAAAAGCCGTAAAGAAAAAAGGAATATCACTAACAGAAGAAAACCTTGAAAGAGCCTTTAGAATTTTTGAAAAGCAAAGCGAGGTAGATTTCTTTATCAACAAAAATGCAAAAGCATTTTTACAAGAGCAGTTTAAACTCTGGAGTTATCAATACTTCTGGGATGGTGCAAAAGAATGGAGTGCGGATAGAGTTAATGAACTTCAAATCTTAAAAGATATTGCGTTTAA
>JAINCL010000231.1:0-3209 GCA_036574145.1 Deferribacterales bacterium
GCAAATCCTCCTACAGGCCAGTTAAGATTTGTAGTGGGTAGACATGGACAATTTACCCATGCTGGGACTCAAAATGATAAATATCTTCTAGAGGCTTATGGTGATCAGGAAAATAGTATTTGGATAAATACAAAGGTTGCATCTGAGAAAGGTATTAAAAATGGTGATAGGGTTAAGGTGAAAAGTAAAGTAGGAGAACAGATTGTTAAAGCTTATGTTACCGAAAGAATAAGACCAGATATTGTTTACTATGTACATGGTTTTGGAAGATTGTCTAAAGGGTTAACTAATATCTATCAAAAGGGTGCTTCCGAAGCTGAGATTTTGGTAGATTATGTGGAAACTATCTCAGGTAACGCTTGTATGCATGAAACCTTTGTAGAAATTCAG
Source organism: Deferribacterales bacterium (assembly GCA_036574145.1). Classification (GTDB taxonomy): domain Bacteria; phylum Chrysiogenota; class Deferribacteres; order Deferribacterales; family Calditerrivibrionaceae; genus Calditerrivibrio. The sequence continues at coordinate 391 of JAINCL010000231.1, forward strand.
AAGGCTTAGTGAGGTGTAACGATGGAAAGTAATAAAAGATATGCGATAGTATTAGATGCATCAAAGTGTATAGACTGTAAAGCTTGCACTGTGGCATGTAAAATGGAAAATGGAGTTGAATTGGGGCAAGAGAGTTATAGGATATGGGTGTCTATGAAGGTAAAGGGTGCATTCCCAAATGTATCAATTGAGTTTGAACCTTCACAATGCCAGCATTGTGAGAACACTCCTTGTCAATCTGTTTGTCCAACTCAGGCAACTTATAAGACACCAGAAGGTGTAGTATTGGTTGATTATGATAAATGTATATTATGTAAAGCGTGTATGACTGCTTGTCCATATGATGCAAGATTCCCAAGTCATCACCATCATGCGATAGAAAAATGTACCCTATGTTATCATAGACTTGCAGAGGGTAGAGAACCAGCTTGCGTAGAAACATGTCCACCAAAAGTTAGGGTATTTGGCGATTTAAATGATCCTAATAGTGAAGTGAGTAAGTTATTGGCTAAAAAGAGATTTACTCAATTGAAACCTGATCGTAACACACGACCAAGGTTATTCTACATAATAGGTTAGGAGGTAGAAATGTCTCATTCAGAACATGCTGCACCAAAGAATGGTTTGGCAAACTTAATAACATATAATAAGGATATTCCTGCTTATCCTTATATAATTATCGGCCTTATTCTTCTTGGAATTGGAGCTATTGGAGCATTATTAGCTCTTATAAAAGGTCATGCTGAAGTTTATAATGTGAGTAGAGAAGTTCCATGGGGTCTCCTGATAGGGACATATGCTTATTTTGTAATAACTTCCACTGGACTTGCATTTATAGGTGGTTTGGCTCATGCTTTTGGATATGAAAAATATGCTAAAGTAAGCAAGAGAATTGTTGTTATGGCAGTTGCTATTCTTCTTGCAGGTTTTACTCAAATTGGTTTAGAGCTTGGTAATCCTCTGAGAATGGTATGGATGTTTATAACTCCAAACCTTAGAGCTCCAATTTTTTGGATGGGTATATTTTACTCAATAGAGTTAGTTATACTTTTTGTTGAGATTTATCTTGTGTTTATGCCAAATAAATCTAATCATAAGTTATCTGCAATTGTTGGTTTCTTTGCATTATTAGTTGGAACTGTAGCAACCAGTAACCTTGGGTATGTTTTCGGTTCACTTAATGCAAGACCATTTTTCCATGGAATTTATTTTTCAACTTTCTTAGTAATTTCAGGTATTACTGCTGGTGCAGCTATGCTTATAATCGTTCATAACATAGTCTTTAAAGGCAGAGTACCTTCAGAACTTAATGATACCATTCATTCTCTTGCAAAACTTATGGGGATGGGTATAGGTATCATGATTTTCCTATATTTCTGGAAAATTATGTCATCATTATATACTGAGCCACAAGGTTCATATGAGGCTGTTATGGCTATGTTGGCTGGACCTCTTGCTCTTAATTTCTGGATTGGTGAGGTACTCTTAGCTGTTATAATCCCATTATTAATTATCGTTACTAATAGCAAAAATCCTGCAATGTTAAAATTTGCTGGTATATCATTTATGATAGGTCTATTCTTCACAAGGTATGACTTTATAGTTGCTGGACAGATGCCTGTGATGAGAGAAGCTTTACCCGGTTCTGGTGTTATAGCTAATGCTGCTGGTCTTGCAACATATTCACCTTCAATAGTAGAGTGGATGGTTTTCGCACTTGGTTGGGGTGTTTTCCTTACATTATACTTTGCAGCAGAAAAGTTTTTAGACTTGAATACAACTGAACATCACTAATCAAAAAGGGGCTGTGAGAACAGCCCCTTTAATTTTCTATTCCTTTCATAGCATCGTCTATCGATTTATAAATTTTTAATATTTTATCGAGATTTGTTATCTGTAAAATCTCCACTACTCTTTGGGTTGGTGAGATCAGTCTGATGTCTCCATTATTTTTACGGCATGTGCTAATTTTCCCCACCAATGCGCCTAAGCCGCTGGAATCTATGAAATTAGTTTTTGAAAGGTCGATTAAGATATACTTAAAACCTTTATCAATTATTTCATTTAGTTTATCTTTGAATGGAAGAGAATTACTTGCATCGAGTCTTGGTGGTACAGATATTATTGCAGTTTTTTTTTCTTCTAAAAGTTTGATTTCAGCTTCCATCTTTAACCCCTTAAATTTAATTTGTAATTTTATTATATATCTTAAGAAAAATATATAAAAAATCAACATAAATGTTGAATAAATAATAAAATTGATATAGTAAATAATAATGTTGTTTATAAATCCAGTTGTATCTGCTATACTTTTGACATTTAGTGGACCAGGTTTTGAGGTACCTTTAATTAACATAATTGCTTTGATACCATTATTTTATTCTTTGAACAGATATAAAGATAGGTGGTTATCATTAACATTAACTTTTGGCTTAATCTATTATTTTATTAACCTTTTTTGGATTACAGATGCAGTGAATTTTTTTGGAGATACAAATATCTTCGTCGGGATGCTACTTACTCTACTTCTTGCAGCATATTTATCTTTTTATTATGTTATTTTTGGATATATCTTCATCAAAACAGATTCAAAAATTACAATTGCTACCACTTTTGCCATTCTTGAACTTATAAAAAGTTTTTTTATGACCGGTTTCCCCTGGCTCAATTTGGGGTTAACCTTTATAGGTTATAAACCGATCCTTATCAATGCAGCGCTTATTGGTGAAATAGGTCTAAGTTTTATAGTTATTCTTTTTAACCTTATAATATTAGATTTTTTAAAAAGCTGGAGAAAAGGGGTTATCTTATTTTTGATA
>JAINCL010000232.1:0-1555 GCA_036574145.1 Deferribacterales bacterium
ATTGGTGGTGAGATAACTACCCTGGTATAGTATCACCTCTATATCAAGGTTATCTATGTCAAAAATATCGAGTAGTTTTTCATCCACAACAAGAATATAGATCAAAACGGTTATAAGCTCCTGTGAACTCCTCGGTCTGCCAAATGTTATTTTTATTACCGGATACTTTAAGTTCCAATCCCATTTATCATAAATATAAAGCCCTTCAAAAAGCTCTTTTATACCATCAAAAATATTTAATAATGTATCTATAAAGAGTGATTTACCAAACCTGCGGGGGCGGGATAGGAAAGCATAACTATAACCTGTAATTAACTCATATGCCTCTTTAGTCTTATCCACATATAAATAATCCTCTTCTCTAATTTTACTAAACGTCTGTATCCCTATCGGAAGTTTTTTATACATCATTTACCACCTTACATACATTGATATCTATATCTTAATTTATATCACAAAATTGTCAATGGAGATTGTAGGAGAAAAAATCATAGTTATGTATTAAGATACTTACCACTCAAATTTTATCTTTTTTTAGAGTATTAAGAAATATATCTTCGAGCGAATTTTTGATTGGTATGATATCAACTATCTCTACAGACAGATCTTTCAGTCTATTTATTAGTTGAGGGAAATCTTGTTTTGATACATCTATGGAAATTAGATCATTACTTATTTCTCTTAATGGGAAATCGATGTTTTGTAGGTTATTCTTTTTTACAATGATCTGAAATCCGAAGGTACTGAGATGTTTAATCTCTATGCTATCAAGTTCTTGAACAATTTTACCACTCTTTATCAGTATTACCTTTGAACATATCTCTTCTATATCCGGTATTATATGGGAACTGAAAAATATCGTAACACCTTTGCTATTTAATTCTTTCATGATATTTTTAAAAAGCACTCTACCTAAAGGGTCAAGTCCACTCATCGGTTCATCAAGTATAAGCAATTCAGGTTCATGGATTATGGCGGAAGCAAACCCGATTCTTTGAATCATACCTTTACTATATTTTCTAATCAATTTTTTTGCTGAATCCTTCAACTCAAAAAGTTCCAGAAGCTCCCAGCTCCTCCTCTCCGCTTTTACTTTATCCATTTTGAAAATTCCAGCTGACATCATCAATAGATCATAACCGCTTAAATTATCGTAATATTGAGGATTTTCAGGCATAAACCCAACTTTTTCTCTTGCTTTATAATCTGTGGATAGTTTATCAAAAATTTTTACATAACCATCATCAGCTCTAATGAGGTCCATAATGATCTTTATTGTCGTGCTCTTACCAGCACCATTTGGGCCAAGGAAACCGTAAATCTCTCCATTTTTTACATCGAAGCTGAGACCATCAAGAGCTTTTATTTTTTTTGTTTTAACTTTAAAACTTTTTTGTAAATTTTTAACTTCTATTATCCCCATATCAATACTCTCACTTTTTTTGATTTAAAAATGCTAATTTACTTGTGGTTCTTACCTTGCCATTTTCATCTATGTAAAATTTTCCACCGTAAGGATCTTCTGGTATCTGGTTAAGATATCCAGATGTAATAA
>JAINCL010000233.1:0-5053 GCA_036574145.1 Deferribacterales bacterium
CTTGATAAACCAGGAGGTAATATCACAGGTACAACAGATATGAGCCCAATCAAAAAGCAGATAGCTCTTTTTAATAAATTGAATATTCCAGTAAAAAGATTGGGAGTGATATATAACTCTGGAGAAGCAAATAGCAGATCTATTGTAACAATACTTAAAGATATTGCAAGGACTAAAGGTATTTTAGTAGTTGAAGCTACAGTAACTAATAGTAGCGGTGTATTGATGGCAGCAAAATCTTTAGTTGGAAAAGTTGATGGTATTTATATACCAACCGATAATACTGTTGTTTCAGCTCTTGAATCTGTTTTACAGGTATCTTTTGAAAATAAAATCCCAGTTATTACAGGAGATACAGATTCCGTAACAAGGGGAGCCCTTGCATCTTTGGGTATGGATTATTATAAACTTGGATTACAGACAGGTGAAATAGCGGCTAAAATTCTCAAAGGTGGTAACCCAGCTAATATCCCAGTAGAGACTTTAAAGGATCTAGATCTTTTTATAAATAAAACAACCGCTCAAAAATTAGGTATTAAAATACCTGAAGAACTTTTAAAACAAGCTAAAAAGGTTATTAAATAAAAAATGAGTTTTTATGCTTTTATGGGAGCCCTTGAACAAGGGCTCGTTTATGGTATAATGGCTTTAGGTGTTTATATAACATTTAGAGTCTTAGATTTCCCAGATCTTTCTGTTGATGGTACTTTTCCTTTGGGTGCAGCTGTTGTAGCTGTCTCTATTGTGAATGGTTTAAATCCTTATTTAGCGTCATTATTAGCTTTATTTTCAGGTATAATTGCCGGGGTAATAACAGGGATTTTAAATACAAAACTTAAGATTCTTAACTTACTTTCAGGTATCCTTGTTATGATAGCATTGTACTCTGTAAATATAAGAATAATGGGGCAGCCAAACACAGCATTGCTTGGCTATGATACAATTTTTACCCCTTTTGAAAAATTTTTCGATCTGGACAGATATATAATTTCTCCATTCTTTTACCTATTTATAGTCATCTTGCTTATAACTATTATAGTATGGTTTTTACATACAGATTTAGGTCTTAGTATGAGAGCCACAGGTGATAATACAAAAATGGTAAGGGCACAAGGTATAAATAATAATTTTATGATTATATTAGGTGTTGCTTTTTCAAATGGTCTTGTGGCTTTATCAGGATCATTTGTGGCCCAAAGTCAGGGCTCAGCAGATGTGAATATGGGAATCGGAACAATAGTGGCTGGTCTTGCTTCCGTTATACTTGGGGAATCTTTTTTAGAAGGTAGAACTGTATTTCGATCAATTTTATCTGTTATAATTGGTTCTGTTGTATACAGATTGGCAATTGCTTTGGCACTATCATTTAAAATTGGTGAGTTCCAATTAAACCCATCTGATCTAAACTTAATTACTGCCTCAATTGTCACTTTTGCTTTAATTTCTCCATCTATAAAAAAGATTATCAGGGTTAAAAAATGATAGAGCTCATAAATATTTCTAAGACTTTTAATAAAGGTACGATAAATGAAAACACAGCCATAAAAAACCTATCAATAAAAATTGAGCAATTCGATTTTATAACAGTTATTGGAAGTAATGGTGCTGGGAAATCAACACTTTTAAACCTGATTTCAGGTAATTACCTACCAGATTCTGGGAATATATTAATTAATAATAAAGATGTTACAAAGATACCAAGCTATGAAAGGGCAAGTTTTATAGGTCAAGTTTTCCAGGATCCACTTAGTGGAACTGCAGCAAGTCTTACCATAGAGGAGAATCTTGCTATAGCGTTGAAAAGGGGGAAAAAAAGAGGGCTTGGTTTGGGTGTAAAAAAATCTGACCGTGAGTTTTTTAGAGAAAAACTTTCTCATTTAGGACTGGGCTTGGAATACAGACTTAAAGATAAGGTTGGACTTTTATCTGGTGGTCAAAGACAAGCAATTACGCTTTTAATGGCTACACTTGTAAAACCAGAAATTCTACTTTTAGATGAACATACAGCTGCCCTTGATCCTAAAACTGCTGCTAAAATTATCGAATTAACAGAATATTTTGTAAATGAATATAAACTAACGGTACTTATGGTTACCCATAATATGAGACAGGCATTAAACCTTGGTAATAGAACAATAATGATGCATGAAGGAGAAATAATACTGGATATCAGATCTCCTGAAAGAGATACCCTACAGGTTAAAGATCTGCTTGAAATGTTTTCAAAAGTAAGGGGTGAAGATATCGTGGATGATAAATTGTTGCTTGCTTAATTATGAAATTTAAGAAATTGATTTTACAGGGATTTAAATCTTTTGTTGATAGAACTGTTATTGAATTCCCCGATGGTATCACAGCTATTGTTGGGCCAAATGGTAGCGGTAAAAGCAATATCCTTGATGCCATAAGATGGATTCTTGGGGAACAGAACCCAAAAGAATTGCGTGGTTCTGATATGGATGATATAATTTTTGCTGGATCTGAAAGCAGAAAAGGATCAAACTTAGCATACGTAACCCTTGTAATATCTGATATCGAAGATTCCATAGCTGCAAAATGGGGCTCTTTCAGTGAAATTGAAATTACAAGAAGGTATTATAGGGATGGTGAACGTGAATATTATATAAATAACAAAAGATGTAAACTAAAAGATATTAAAGAGATATTTTACGATACAGGGTTAGGTGCAAGAAGTATATCTATTATAGAACAGGGTAAAGTAGAAAAGATTATTACAGCCTCCCCTGAAGAGATGAGAGCTTTTTTTGATGAAGCAGCAGGGATAGTAAAATTCAAAGAAAAGAAAAAAGAGGCTGAAAAAAGATTAGAGCAATCAAAAGAGAACTTAGCCAGAGTGCATGATATTATTCATGAAGTTAAACAAAAAAGAGACATCCTATCATTGCAGGTTAAAGACCTGACATTATATAAAACATTAACCCAGGAAAAACATAGACTTGAAAAGATATTGTTAACACGACAATATATATCACTTAATGAACAATTGGATGAGAATATAAAAAAACAGAATAACCTTCAATATACAATATCAGAAAAATTAGCAGAATATGAAAAATTGAAACATATTGACGATACTTTAAAAGAAGATTTATCGAGACTAGATAAAGAATTAAAAGATATAAATACAAAGATCCTGGATACGACAGAAAAGTTAAGTAAACTATACAGTGAAACATCGGTTATCGAAAATAATATAAAAAATGCTGAACAAACTAAAGACAACATACATAATGAGATCGAATCCATAGAAAAAAGGTTGAAGGAGTTAACCAAAAATCGCGAAACTAATTTAAAACTACTTGAAGAGATAGCAGAAACGATAAAAGAAAAAAGTGATATACTTTACGACTACGAATCGGAACTAACTGAAAGTAACAATGAAAAAAGCTATATAGAAGATAATATAGATGAAAATCGTGAAAAATTTTTAGATATAGCCGAGAAAAACTCTTCAATGCGAAATCAACAAATTCGGCTTGATTCAGAAATTAACAGACTAAACAAAGAGATAGAAAAATTAAATTCAGAAAAGATAAAGATTTTAGATGAACAAAAACAGTTGGAAGAAGTGCTAATTCAAAAAGGAGCTTCTGTTGAAAGATTAAATCTGGAGATCGAAATTTTTAAAGATAATTTAAAAGATTTGGAAAATGAATTAAAAAAAATTAATCAAAATATCGATGAGATATCTAAGATTATTAATGAAATGTCTGCAAATAAAATTAGTAAAGAAAATATCCTTAATAAAATAGAAATTGATCTAAAGAATGAATCTTTCGGTAAAGAGATCTCTGCAATCTTTTCACCAGAAGAAATTGCCCTATTATTAGATTACGATATCGATGAAGAGTTAAAATATTTTTATGGAGATATAATAGTATTTAAGAAAAATGATATGGATGACTGTCTTAACAAGATAGAAGAGATCAATTCCCCCATAAGATTTATTTTTGAGAATGATATTGATAAAGTTTTAAAAGAGGTTAAAAATAGACAATTTGAAAAGATCTCAAAAACTATATCAAAAATAGATGGTATATACTATAAAAATGGTGAAATAGATAGAGCTAATAAAATATTATCCTTGAAGTCTGAAATTAATGAACTAAGAAAAGAGATTTCTGAATTAAACAGATCTTTAGATTTAAGCAAAAGTGAGTTGGAACAATTGTTACTAATTAAATCTGAAAAAGTTTCAGAGATTGAAAAAAATAGATCCGAACTAAATAATTACGATAAACAGTTATCATCTTATAATATTGAAATTAAAAACCTCAATATTCAAAAAGAACAATATAATAAAAGAATCCTAACCGTTAATAGGGAAATTAATTTTAATCAAGATGAGTTAAAAAAATTAATCGATAAAAGTAAAGAAAATGAAAATATTTTAGATACATTATCAGAACAACAAAGAGAATTGGAAGATGAACATGAGGTTCTTACTTCAAAGCTGGAAGAGATTGAAGAAAAGATCGAGTTTATTAAAGAAAAGATATATGAAGCCAAATTAGATCTCTCAACATTAAAAGAAAAAGAGAATTCCGCCAAAAAAGATCTACTATACATAGAAAGGGAGATAAATTCAGCTTCAACCAAAATGGGACATTTAAAAGAGAGACTTTCCAAATTACTAACAGTTGATATAACAAATTGGAAAAACAATCTCCAAAATAACAAAATAAGAATTGATGAGCTTGAGAAAAATAAAATAGAACTACAAGATAAAAAACTGTATTTAGAAAATCAGATATTACAGAAAAATGAAGATTTAAAAAGAAATGAATCCATCCTTAATGAAATCTCTAAAGAATTAAAATCTCTTGAATCTTCATTACAGAATCTAAAACTTAAAATTGTTCAATTAAAAACATCTTCCGAAGTTATAGAAAATAGTTTTACAGAAAAATTCAATGATAATATAAAAAATCACCTTGATATTGTTAAAGATACCAGCGAAAATTTGAATAATATAAAAGAAAAAATTCTAGAATTGGAAAGTAGTATCAATGCCATAGGTCCCCTAAATATG
>JAINCL010000234.1:0-10479 GCA_036574145.1 Deferribacterales bacterium
AACTATAAAATGATCCTCATTTACATGTAAACCTGATTTAGCTTCAATACATTCAAATGAAACACCAGGTCCAATAACTTCACTAAGGCCATAAATATCTATAGCATCTATACCCCATTTCTCTTCAATCTCTCTTCTCATCTCATTTGTCCATGGTTCAGCTCCAAAGATACCCACCCTTAAAGGGAGTTCTTTTACATTTACACCCTCTTCAATGGCAGTCTCATATAGATTTAATGCATAGGAGGGGGTACATGATAATGCTGTTGAACCGAAGTCCTTCATAAGCATAATCTGTCTTTTGGAATTACCACCTGAAATAGGAACGACAGAAACTCCCATAAGCTCTGCACCATAATGGGCACCTAACCCACCAGTAAACAAACCATACCCATAAGCATTCTGTAATATATCACCTTTCTTTACACCTGCTCCAGAGAATGTTCTTGCCATAAGTTCCGCCCACATTGAAATGTCTCTTTTTGTATAACCAACAACTGTAGGCTTACCTGTAGTACCACTGGAAGCATGTATTCTAACAACCTGTTCTCTTGGAACAGCAAATAATCCAAAAGGGTAATTATCTCTTAAATCCTGTTTATATGTAAAGGGAACATATTTAAGATCTTCTAAACTCTTTAATTTATCAGGATGAAACCCTGCTTCATCAAATCTCTTTTTGTAAAATGGAACATTAGCATATACCTTTTCAAGGGCTGATTTTAAACGTTTTAACTGTAGTGCTTCAAGTGCTTCTCTCGGAAGTGTTTCAAATTCTTCATTCCAGATCATTTCAAACCCCACTAAAAAAAATTTAAGTACTTTTAACAAAAAACTGTAAAAATGTCAAATATTATTTAACCTGAAAAGATAATTAATCTTACATAAAGTTGATGGTTATTGAAAGTATTTATACATACAACGTAACTACTTATCAAACCTTCTCCCACTTAAAATTTACAATATTACTCTCCTTCCCAGCTTATCTTAATAACAGTGTATTTATCCTCTCAATCCCACTTGTCATAAATATAAACCCCTTCAAAAAGCTTTTTTCTACCTTCGAAAATATTTAATAATGTATCTATAAAGAGTGATTTACCAAACCTGCTAGGGTGGGATAGGAAAGCATAACTATAACCTGTAATTAACTCATATGCCTCTTTAGTCTTATCCAGATATAAATAACCCTCTTATCTAATTTTACTAAACGTCTGTATCCATAACGGAAGTTTTTTGAGCATAAATAACCACCTCTTACCTATTATAAATACATTTTAAATTTTAATCACGAAGTTGTCAAAGAAGAATACAAAGTTAAGGAAAGATTAAGTTAATACATGTGAAGAATATGTAAGCTTTTAAAGAATAATATTTATTTTAATATTATAAATTAAAAAAGGTCGCCAAAGCGACCCGATATTATAAATACTTATACTTTTCCTGAAGCTTGCGAACAAGCTTTTGCTGCTTCCTACGAGCTTTAAGAATCTTTCTTCTTTTTACTTCTGTAGGTTTTTCATAATAAGCGTGCTTTTTAATCTCTCTTACAAGCCCTTCTCTTTCAACTTTTTTCTTTAACAGCTTAAGAGCCTGGTCAAGATTCTCACCATCAACTTTCACTACAGCATTTACAGCCAATTTAAATCACCCCATTTTTATTTTTATTTAATACAAGGTCTGTGACTTCGTCAATCGAATCCACATAATAGACCTGAATTTTCTTTATAACCTCTTTGGGAACATCTGTCAAGTCTTTTTTATTATCAATCGGTAAAATAATCTTTTTTATACCACTTCTTACAGCAGCCAAAACTTTCTCTTTTATTCCACCTACTGCTAATACTTTTCCTCTAAGGATAATCTCACCTGTCATGGCAAAAGAATTGTCAACAGGTATTCCAGAAAAAGCAGATAATAATGCAGTTGTAATTGTTATACCTGCCGATGGTCCATCCTTTGGAACAGCTCCTTCTGGAACATGGATATGTATATCATACTCTTTAAATTTATACATCGGTATGGAAAATTTATCAGATTTACTCTTCACAACACTCAGCGCAATCTCTATCGATTCTTTCATAACATCACCAAGTTGTCCGGTGGTTATCAATTTCCCACTACCTGGTAATAAGCTCACCTCAATTTGCATTATATCACCACCAAAAGGTGTCCATGCAAGACCGGTAGCCACCCCAATTTCCATTTTCTGCTTAGCTTTATCAAACTTATATTTTTCAGGTCCTAAAAATAATGATATATCTTTTTCAGAAACCACAAAATGTTCAATGTTTTCTTTTAAAATCTTTTTGACACTTTTTCTCAAAACTGCAGCAAGTTCCCTTTCGAGATTTCTTACGCCAGCCTCCCTTGTGTAACATCTTATAACCTTAAAAATTGCTTTATCTGTAATATCAATCTTACCTTCTATATTGTAATTCTTCATCTGTTTTGGTATTATAAAACTTTTAGCAATATGAAATTTCTCAACTTCAGTATAACCAGAAAGTTTTATAATCTCCATTCTATCCCTCAAAGGGTGAGGAATAGTATCGACATTATTAGCAGTAGTTATGAAAAAAACCTTTGAAAGATCAAGCTCCACCTCGAGATAATGATCCACAAAATTTATATTCTGCTCTGGATCAAGCGCCTCAAGTAAAGCCGAAGCTGGATCACCTCTAAAATCTGAACTCAATTTATCAATCTCATCAAGAAGAAAAACAGGGTTCATCGAACCTGCTTTTTTTATACCCTGAACAATTTTACCGGGCAATGCCCCGATATAAGTTCTTCTATGGCCTCTAATTTCAGCTTCATCTCTGAGTCCTCCAAGACTTACCCTTACAAATTTTCTACCCAATGCCTCCGCAATGGATTTAGCAAGGGATGTTTTACCCACTCCAGGAGGTCCAGCAAAACATATAATTGGTCCTTTAAGATCTTTAGCCATCTGTTTGAGAGCTAGAAATTCCAATATCCTTTCTTTTACTTTCTCTAAACCATAATGGTCTCTATTCAAAATTTCCTCTGCAGCATCTATATTTAAATTATCATCAGTATAAATACCCCATGGTATAGAAATAAGCCAATCTATATAATTCCTTGATACAGTTGTCTCCGAACTAACAGGAGGCATCATTCGTAATTTTTTAACCTCTTTTAATGCCCTCTCTTTAAGAGATTCACTCATTAGCGAACTGTTTATTTTTGCCTCTAACTCATCTATATCTGCTTTTACATCTTCATCTCTACCCAACTCTTTATTGATAGCTTTAAGTTGTTCATTAAGGTAATATTCCCTCTGATTTTTTAAAAGTTGAGCCTTAACCCTTGCCTTAATCCTATCATCTAATTTAAATAGCTCCATTTCAATCTGTAACAATTCGATGAGATATTCTATCTTTTCGTTAATCGAATCTATTTCAAGCAATCGTTGAGAATCGGAAAATTTCACAATAGAATGTGCAGCAATTGTATAAACAAGCTGAAAAGGGTCTGTAAAATCGAGAATAGCTTTATAAAGCTCTTGAGAAATTTTATTTGTGACTTTTACATATTCAGAAAAACTTTTTTTCAAACTTTGTAACAAAAAATCAGTATTATGATCCACCGAAGAGGTTTCATCAATCTCTTCTACATCGACAAAAATTGAATCATGACCATTCAAGAAACTCCTAATTACCCCTTTTTTAATACCTTCAAGAAGTATTTTGTATGACCCATCTTGAAGTTTAAGAGTTTGTAAAATATTTACAACAACACCAACTTTATATATATCATCAAAATTGGGGGTTTCGATTACGCTATCCTTTTGTAAAGATACGAATAGTTTTTTACCGCTATCTTCGGCAAGCTTTAAGGCATTTATAGATTTATCCCTACCTATGAAAATAGGCATAATCGTAAAAGGGAAAAGAACTAAATCACGTGTTGGAATGTATGGTAACTGCATAGAGCCTCTATCTATGCAATATCTTTTTTATCTTTCTTTTGTTCAAAAATGTATAATGGCTCACTATTTTCAGTTACAGTCTCCTCAGTAATTATACACTCCACTACATTTTGCATAGAAGGTAATTTAAACATTACATCTGTCATAATATTTTCTATTATAGCTCTAAGTCCTCGGGCACCTGTCTTTCTTTCAATTGCTTTTTTGACAATAGCTCTTAAAGCACCATCAGTAAATGTCAATTCAACATTGTCAATTTTGAAAAGCTCTTTGTACTGTTTGATTATTGAATTTTTAGGTTCAACAAGTATTCTCACAAGAGATTCCTCATCAAGATCATTAAGAACTGCCACAATAGGTAACCTACCCACGAGTTCAGGTATTAAACCATACTTTATAAGATCATCTGGCTGAACCTGCTGATAGATCTCCGATTTACTCATATCGTTCAGTGATTTATTTTCACCAGTAGCCATTTTAAAACCAACCGATTTCTTACCTATCCTTTGTTTAATCACATCTTCCAAACCTTCAAAAGCTCCACCACAAATAAAAAGTATATTTGTGGTATCCACCTGTATAAACTCCTGATTGGGATGCTTTCTTCCACCTTGAGGTGGAACATTTGCAATTGTACCTTCTATAATTTTTAATAACGCCTGTTGAACACCTTCACCGCTAACATCTCTAGTAATTGAGACATTTTCAGATTTTCTAGAAATCTTATCTATCTCATCTAAAAATACTATCCCTTTCTGTGCTTTTTCCACATCAAAATCAGCTGCTTGTAACAATCTTAGAATTATATGCTCAACATCCTCACCCACATAACCTGCTTCAGTTAATGTCGTTGCATCACTGATGGCAAAAGGAACATTTAAAATTTTAGCAAGTGTACGAGCAAGAAGAGTCTTACCGGTACCTGTTGGTCCAATAAGTAGAATATTAGATTTCTCTATCTCAACTTCAGATTTAGATCTATGTAAAATCCTTTTATAATGATTATAAACAGCAACACTTAATATCTTCTTAGCTTCATCCTGACCTATAACATACTGATCCAATATCTCTTTGATTTTTTCTGGTGTTTTTAAGACAAGATCCTTATTCTCACTTTCCAAAGCCTCCGATTCCTGTTCTTTCAATATATCATTACAAATATGAATACATTCATCACAAATGAAAACATCAACACCAGCAATAAGCTTCTTTACTTCATCTTGATGTCTTCCACAAAATGAGCAATACATCCCATCTTTCTTTTTTCTCATTAAATACCTCTTAATTTATTTATAAAATTTAAACCTTTTTTGTAATCACTTCATCTATAAGTCCATATGCCTTTGCTTCTTCTGCACTCATAAAGAAGTCCCTATCACAATCGGCATCTATCTGTTCAATCGGTTTTGAAGTCCTTTCAGCCAGGATTTCATTTATTTTAGCCTTTAACCTCAATATCTCTTTAGCTTGTATCTCAATATCCTTAGCTTGCCCTTGAAAACCTCCCAAAGGTTGATGTATCATAATTCTTGTATTGGGCAAAGCAAACCTTTTACCTTTTGCACCACAAGCAAGCAATACAGCACCCATACTCGCCGCTTGTCCTATACAGATAGTAGATACGTCAGGCTTAATATAGTTCATAGTATCAAAAATTGCAAGCCCACTGGTAATTACTCCACCAGGGCTATTAATATAAAGATAAATATCCTTTTTCGGATCTTCAGCTTCCAGAAAAAGCATCTGGGCAACCACTATATTGGCAACAGTATCATCTATTGCAGTTCCAAGAAAAATAATCCTATCTTTTAGGAGTCTTGAGTAAATATCATAGACTCTTTCTCCTCTACCAGTTTGCTCTATTACATAAGGGACATAAAAGCTCATATTCACCTCTGCCCAACAATTATTTATTGAGCTTCATTATTTTTTTCTCTTTCTTTAAGCTCTTTAAGTGTAACAGTCTTATCTGTAACATTATTTACAGAACACAAAAAATCATAAAGTTTATCAACAAGCACATTATTTTTAATATTATTTATAGTACCATTTTTTTGAACCATCTCTTTGTACTCTTCTGGAGTCATTTTTATAGCTTCAGCATACTCAGCAATTTTTGCATCCACATCTTCATCTGTAACAGTAATATTTTCTAACTCTGCAAGAGCATTTAATATAATAGCGCCTTTAGTTTGTTTAATAGCAGCTTCTCTATATTGATCTTTAATCTTATCTGGATCAAGGTTTAATGCTTTTGGGTCTATACCATAAGATCTACAATAGTTCTTTATAGCCCTGTCAGCAAGTGACCTACTCTGCTCATCAATCATAGAATTTGGTAGTTCAAATGTGTTTTCTTCAATAAGTTTTTCCAACATCTTATCATAGAAATTCTCTTTTGTATAAAACTCAGCATTTTCAATGAGATCTTTTTTGATAGATTCCCTCAGTTTTTCTATACTATCCATCTCTGGATCCACCATTGATGCAAAGTCATCATTTAGTTCAGGCAACTTTTTCTTTTTAATCTCTTTCACAGTAACAGTAAATACAACCTCCTGACCAGCTAAATCTTTTGAGCCATAATCTTCTGGAAATTTAAGAACAAGGTCTTTAGTTTCACCTTTTTTCATCCCAATAATACCTTCTTCAAACCCTTCAATAAACCTCTTACTACCGATATCAAGACTATAATCTTGAGCAGTACCACCATCAAAAGGAACACCATCTTTTTTACCTTCAAAATCGATTATAACTCTATCACCATTTTCAACTATTGAACCTTCCTCAGCTGGCTCATAGGTTACATAATTGTTCCTTAAATTTTCAAGAACCTCTTCCACATCTTCATCAGTGATAACCCTTACCTCTCTTTCAAAATCGAAGCCTTTATATTTAGTAAGATTCACTGATGGATAAACATCAACATAAATCTTAAAAGTAATAGGCTTATCCTCTTCAAATACAACATCCTTCACCATAGGGATATTAAGAGGGACCACCCCAGACTCCCTTACTGTACGATCAATAGCTTCGTGAATCAAATCTTCAAGTGCCTGTACACTGATTTTATGTTTATACTCCTTTGCAACCTTTTCCTTTGGAGCTTTCCCTGGTCTAAAACCTGGCATTTTCACAGTAGGTAATATTTTATTAAGCTGTTTTTCAAAAGCCTCATTATAAAGCTCAAATGGTAATTCTACTTCGATCATTTTTTGTGAATTTTCTACATCTGTAACATTAAACTTCATCATTTACCCCTTTATATTTTTATTATTTAATTTATTCTCCAAATAACAAAACTCCAAGAATAAACAATCTAAAAATTTTTACTCATAATGTCAAGAAGTTTCTAATCTACATAGTGAGTTTTCTTATAATTAAAGGTTAAGGGTAAGACTATAAAATGTAAGATATTAGATATTGTTATTAAAAAATTTGCCGAAATCAACTAACTATCTCCCCAATTAACCTTTTTAAGAATTTATATGTTTTTTCTATTGAACTTATATATGTTTTTTCAAAAGGGCTGTGTGGATTTCTGAGCGTTGGACCTATAGAAATTATATCTAATTTATCATTTTTATTAATAAAAATTCCACATTCAAGCCCTGCATGAATAACCTTTACATTAACATCTTCAGTAAACAGATCTTTGTATACTTTTTTAGCTATTTCAAGCAATTTAGAATCTTTTTTAGGTTGCCAACCAGGATAATCACAACAATAGTAATAGTTAAATCCATCTAAACTTTTTTCAATCTCTTTTCTTAGACTAATAATCGATGCTTCAGGTGCTCCCCTAATACTTTCCACAATAACGAACACCCCTTTATAATCAAGATCGACTTTAGCAAGATTTGAAGAACTCTCAACACCTTCATAATCCCCTATATACCTGCTAAATACACCATGATTTATCTGTCTTATGGTTTTTATTACGTCAGAGCAATCATATATAGAACATGGTCTATCTATCTTATCAATTTTATAAGTTGGTGATTCCTTCACATATCTACAAAGTTCCGATTCAACAACATCTATAAGAGTATCCTGCTCCCCTTCGTAAGCAAACTCCGCATAGGAAGATCTCGGTATAGCATTATGAGCTGTACCACCAGATAATTTTGAAATTTTATAAACGCCAGATTTATGCAAAATCTCTCCCAATACTTTTATAGCATTACCAAAACCTTTGTCTATATCTATCCCGGAATGTCCACCCGAGAAATTATCCAACAGTAAACTATAGTAATTGGCTTTTAATGCCTCAATTTTTTCAAGCTTTTTTGTGGCTATTAGATCAACTCCTCCAGCACATCCAACTATAATCGTATCATCATCCTCAGAATCTAAATTAATAAGGAAATTACCATTCAAAAAAGATGGGTCCAAATTTTTAGCACCATTTAATCCCGTTTCTTCGTCCACAGTAAAGAGCAGTTTTATATTTATTTCAGGTGCATATTCTTCCATGAGAACCATAGCCATAGCTACACCCACCCCATTATCTGCTCCAAGACTTGTGCCATCAGCAGTTATAATATCCCCATCTATCAATATTTTTATTGGATCGTTTTTAAAATCATGAACAGACCCTTTATCTTTTTCACAAACCATATCGACATGTGCCTGAAGTATTATGGCTTTGTTTATCTTTTCATCAGCATAAATTAATAAATTACCAGCTTTATCAATCTCATAATAATAATTTTTGGATAAAGACCATTTCAATAGATAATCTATAATCCCTTTCTCATTTTTGGAACATCTTGGAATAGATGATATTGTTTTAAATTTTTCAATTATTTTATTTACCATCTCTCACCTTTTTTATAAAAAATTGACACTTTATATTTGAACTTTTTAAAACCTCATGGGAAGGTAATCTACGACTTTTGAACCCAAGCCTTTTACAACCATATGGCATCTTTTTATCCCAGGTTATTATCAAAAACTGACAATCAAAACAGTTTATTTGACTTTTGGCCATCATCTATTGTCTAAAAAACCTCTAAAAAAGTTTAATAAATCTGATTTATCTATACTATAATCAAAATTAGAAGAGTGGGGGAAAGATACTCCAAATCCAGAAGCAAAAACTGTAATTATTGATGGATAATTCTTTTTTATAAAATCGTTTAGCTCTACCCCATTTCCATCTGGAAGTTGATAATCTATAATTGCCATATAGAAATTTTTATGTTCTATCATCTCCTTAGCGTCTTTTATATTCGATACAATAGTAGGTTCAAACCTGAACTTATCACCAATTATTTTAAACAAAGCATAAAAAATCTCTTCATCTTCCACAAAAAGAATACTTTTCATAAAAATACCTTTACATTTATTTTATCTCGTTTTATAAAAAAATACAATCTTTTTTGGAGGTAACCTTGAAAAAAATATTAATCATAATTTTAGTGTTATTGTATTCATTTCAATCTGGTTTTGCTGCAAAGAAAAAAACTGTAAAAAATACCCCCACCTCGGTTGTGGAAAGGTTAAGAAACATTGAAACTTTTGAGGCAGACTTTACCCAGGAAACTACCATTAAAGGTTTTTCAACAGACCATTATTCAGGAAAACTTTATATGGTGTCAGGTAAACATGCATTATGGAATTATAACTCTCCATACAAACAATACTATCTTTTCAACGAAAATGGGATGGAATTTTATGATAGTTCAACCAATCAAGTGGTGAGGCAGACTAAAAATTCTTCAAAAGAGGCCAACGTAATCTTATCTGTTTTATTTAACTTAAAAAGTATAGAAAATAACTTTAATATTATATCAAATGGAAAAAGTGAAATACAATTAAAACCTAAAGTTAATATTGGATTAAAATACCTGATTTTAACTATTAATAAGAGCAATATAATCACTGGTATTTATAGCGAAGATGAAGCAGGTAATATTACAAAGATAAATTTTACCAATATAAAGATTAATCATTCAGTAGATCAAAAAGTCTTTACAATTGCTCCACCAAAGGATGCAGTTATTTTTAATTATTAGTGGATTGTTTGAGTAATTTAATGATTGATCGTTATAGAATGGATAAAAAAAGAAAAATGTTGAATTTTTTTATTATTTAGAGTATTCATTAAGTTCAATTAAAATGAACCTGGAGGTTATTATGAAAAAAGCTCTATTATTTTTACTTATTATGATGTTTGCTATCCCATCATTTGCAAAGATTTACCAGGTGGGGATCACTCAAATAGTTGAACATCCAGCGTTGGATGCATGCAGAAAAGGTGTTATAGATAAACTTAAAGAATTAGGCTTTGAAGCAGGTAAAAATATTAAATACGATATTCAGATAGCACAGGGGAATATAGCAACAGCAAACCAGATAGCACAAAAGTTTGTGGGTGAAAAAAAAGATCTAATAGTTGCAATCGCTACCCCATCAGCACAAGCAGTAGCTAATCTTACAAAAAAAATACCTATTGTAATATCTGCGATTACCGATCCTGTTGGCGCAAAACTTGTCAAATCCCTTGATAAACCAGGAGG
>JAINCL010000235.1:0-3838 GCA_036574145.1 Deferribacterales bacterium
CACCACCAATGAGATGATCCAGAGAGGTATAAGTGGTGGTAAAATATACCTTGTTGTTATAGAATTGATTCGAATGAAAGGAACGTTGTAAATTTTGAGTGGGAGAAGGTTTCTAATAATGGCTAAAGATACTACTGTTATATCTGTGGCAAGTGGGAAGGGTGGAGTAGGAAAAAGTAATTTTGCATTGAATCTATCACTTGCATTGGCTGAATTGGGAAAAGCAACCGCACTCTTTGATGCCGATCTTTCCCTCGGCAATGCTTCACTTTTAATCGGTTCTAATCCACAAAAAACAATTTTAAACCTCGTAGAGGATGATCTATCAATAAACGATATTATATACAGGTCTATAAAATACGATAATTTTATGCTCATACCAGCAGGAACAGGGATTACAAAGTTTGCCGACTTATCGAAAGATGACAAAATAAAGATCTCCAACAAAATTGATCAATTCAAAACAAACATAGATTATCTTATTATAGATACCGCTGCTGGTGCATCCGATGAGGTCTCCCATTTTATAAATCTATCAGATATACTGATATTGGTAATTATCCCTGAGATTACCTCAATCAAGGATGCTTACGGTTTATTAAAAATCCTCAAGGATAAGGGGATAGTAAAAAAACCCTACCTTGTAATAAATAAAGCAAGATCAAAAACTCAAGTGATAAATATTTTTGAGAAATTTGAAGAGACTGTAAAAAAATTTCTGGAAATCGATATAGAACTTTTAGGTCCAATCCCTCAAAATCCCAAAATATCTGAAGCTGTAAACAATCAAACCCCTATTATCTACTATGAACCTGAAGGTAGCACCGCTTCACTTTTTAGGCAGTATGCACATTTCATGGAAAAGATTAAGCCTAAAGGGAAAAATATATCAGAGTTTTTAACTGATTTAATGATGCTTGAAAATATCGACGATGATATTAAAGATACCAATTTCACCAAATCCTCGGAATCAAAAATAGATATCACATGTTTTATAAATATAGAAAAAAGTATTTCATCTGTTATGAATGAAGTAAATAATATTGATAAGGTGATAAAACTCAATTTAAGAAAAAATGTGTTACGCAATGAGACAAATGAATATTTTAATGAATTCCAGGTTGGAAAAGATCTTATATTTGTAGAGAGAGATTCCTATTTTGTATCAGGGAAAATTCTCGGTTGGGATTATGGAAATTATATCTTTATCAAAAATAACTCAAACATTATGACACTATTAGAAGATCACAATAACCTTACGGCAAGATACAGCTTTCAAGATAAACTTGTAGAGTTTAAAACCAGGTTACTCCACAAACCGTCCGAGTTTGATGAAATTATATTATTTATGTACCCCAAAAAATATACCGAGTTTTCCCTTAGGGGTAACAAGCGTTATCCTGTTCATCTTACAACTATTATAATAATAAACAATGAAGTTTATAAAGGGAAAATCATTGACCTTAATCTGTCTGGAGCTCTTATCATATCAGAAATTCCTTTACAAATAGGTGATTCTTTAAGATTAAGTTTCGTATTACCAGACGGTAAGCTGATAGAAAATATATTCTGTAAAGTTAAAAATATAAGAGATGCAACCAAATATGGATTAATGTTTGAATCAATATCTCCACTTTCATACAAAAGATTAAAAGATTTCTTCGAAATATATGATAAAATTACCGGAGGGAAAGAATCGATTACAGAGGTTAAAAAAACCAATGGAAATTTACAAGATATAGGTGTAATGGATCTGGTGCAGGTATTATCAATCTCCAACAAAAATTGTGTTATGGAAATAGTGGGCGTTTCTAAGTATGGTAAAATTTATTTTGAAAAAGGGGCTGTTGTCCATGCTGTCTGTGATGAAAAAGAAAATTTAGAAGCCTTTTATGAATTGATGGAAATTGAAAAAGGTGAATTTATAATAACAGAAATTCCTGAGAGTCAACTTTCTAAGAAAACCATTAATATAAGCACTAACAAGTTGCTCCTTGATGCTGCATTTATAATAGACACAAAGAAAAACAGACTGGAAAGTAGTTAAAAGGAAAAGGTTGAAATAAAGTAAAGGCTGATTAGTTAAGTAGTAGTTGAGTGGGGGAATATTATAATGTTTAATGTACAATGTTCAATTTTTAATGTTGAATAAGATTGCTTAGCTCCTGTCGCAATGACTTTTTTGGAGGGTCAGGGCAAAAAACATTCATTGTAAGCATACTAAAGTTATGCTTGGCAGTCTCCTCTACAAGTCCCTACAGGTTTTCGAAGAAAGCCGAAAACAGTCTCATAAAAAAGTGTAAGTTATGAAAGGGATTAGTTGAGTGCTTAAATGGTTTTGTGGTAAAAAAAAGGGGGGGGTATACCCCCTATATATAATTTTAAGTCTCAAAGTTAATTGTTAAATATTAAACCCTCTTTCACCATGTTCTACTTCATCAAGACCTTTTAATTCAGATTCTTCATCCACTCTTACTGCTACAAACATTTTTGTGATAAAGAATATTATTATTGTAAGAACTGTGGAATAACCTATTGTTATTATTATCGATAAAAATTGAGCCCATACCTGATAAGCATTACCATACAGTAACCCTTTTCCAGCTTCATTTATTTCAGGATTTGCAAAAATACCAGTTAATATAGCTCCCAATATTCCACATAACCCATGGACCCCAAAAGCATCAAGGGAGTCATCATATTTCAACCTATTCTTTAGAACAAATATACCAGAAAATCCAACTACTGCTGCTAATACACCAAATATTAACGAAGCTGAGACAGATACAAAACCCACACCTGGAGTGATTGCAACCAGACCAGCCACTGCACCCGATGCAGCACCCAACATTGTAGGTTTCTTAGCTACAATCCATTCTATCAATATCCATACAAAAGCACCTGTTGCTGCAGCAGTATTTGTAACCAGAAATGCGTTTGCCGCAATACCATCAGCAGCCAACTGACTACCAGCATTGAAACCAAACCATCCAAACCATAACATTGCTGCACCAAGTACGGTTAAAACTATTGATGAAGGGATAATAGCTGTTTTACCATAGTCTCTTCTTTTCCCAACCAAGAGTGCCAACACCAATCCAGAAAAACCTGCATTAATATGAACAACAGTTCCACCAGCAAAGTCAAGGGCTCCAATACCTTTACCTATAAATCCACCACCCCATACCCAATGGGCTATAGGCGCATATACAAGTATCAACCATAATATGGAGAAGATTATCCAAAAACCGAACTTTACCCTCTCAACAATGGAACCGCTAATCAGAGCGAGTGTAATACCTGCAAATGTCATCTGAAAGGCCGAAAATATGAATGTAGGTATTGTTCCTGATAGATCTGAAATCTTAATATTATTCATAAAAATGTGATTAAGACCACCTATAAAACCGTTTACATCAGGACCAAAAGCTAAAGTATAAAGTATAATTACCCATAACATAGAAGCAAGGGCAAATGAGATAAAGCTCATCCCAATGGTATTAAGGATATTTTTAGCTCTAGTCATACCTCCGTAAAAAAGAGCAAGTCCAGCTGGTGTCATAAACATTACCAATGCAGTTGAAGTAATTATCCATGCTGTATCCCCAGAATTTAAGGTGGCTTTTTCCTCAGCAAAAAGTGTAATGACAGAACTTAGGATTAGTACAAAAGTGAAAAAAATCTTCTTCATATAAACCTCCAGTATATTTTTATAAAGCTTCATAATCTGTTTCACCAGTGCGGATACGCACTGCCAATTCCACTGGGAAAACAAATATTTTCCCATCCCCAATTTTCCCCGTCTTAGCACTTTGAATAATAGCTTTTATTGTCTCTT
>JAINCL010000236.1:0-1925 GCA_036574145.1 Deferribacterales bacterium
TGCTTGAAGGTTCGGAAAAGGGTAAAGTTTGGTCACCTCAAAATTTTGATAGGCAATATTACGGTTTTACAACTATAAAGGATGCACTTACAACTTCTAAAAATGTTGTTACGGTAAAGATTGCAGATAAAATAGGGATAAGAAAGATTAAGGAGTTTGCTAATGATAGATTTGGTATTAAAACAGATCTGGCAAATGATCTATCAATAAGTATAGGATCTGCAACTATATCACTATTTGAGATGGTGTATGCTTATGCTCTTTTCCCCAATATGGGTGTTCAGGTATACCCTTATGCTGTTACACAGGTTGTTGATGATAATGGTAATGTGATATACGAAAAAACAGCAGGAAAGGGTGAACAGAAGATAAAAAGTTCAGTTATACATGTAATGAATGATATGTTGGCTAATGTTGTTGAGGATGGAACAGCTCAAGCTGCCAAATCTATTCCAAGGATTATAGCTGGTAAGACAGGGACAACCAATGATTATAAAGATGCATGGTTTATCGGTTTTACTCCTGATATTGTTGTTGGTACTTGGGTAGGTTTTGATGATTTTGTATCTTTGGGAAGAGGTGAGACTGGTGGAAGAGCTGCTTTGCCTATCTGGATAGATTTTATGAAAAATATTATAGAGAAGGTTCCTTACAATCTTTTTCCTGTATCACCTGATGTTATGTATTATAAAGTTGATCCAGCTACCAATAAAAAGACAGAGGATCTTTTGCTTGAGGATTTTAAATTTGAACCATTTATTGAAGAGCCAAAAGATAACGATGTCATAAACTGATTATGGAATTAGATAACGATCTTGATAAACTTAAGATTGGGAAGTTTTTTTATAACAGAAGAAGTCTTATGCCGTATAACTATTATGCTGAAAATATATTAAATTATATTACGATAAATATTAATGAAGATCCAAAATTGTATATAGATAAGCTAATAAAAAACAGTGTAAAACTTTTCGATATAAGCAGTTACCGTTATGGATTAAATGTTTTGGGGGAGAATCTTTATATAATAGATCTAACAGATTATACAAGCGACATAAATCTATTTATCGATCTACTAGCATTACAACATGAGATAAAAAACCCTTTAACTGTAATTGATGGGGTTTCTCAAATTTTAACTAGTAAAAGTAATGAACAATTTGTTTTAACCAGTGCCGAAATAATTAGAAAGGAAAGTGGCAGAATAAAAGAGATAATTGAGAGTTTTTCTATAATTTATAAAGAATTAACTTTTAATGTTATATTAATTAGAGAGTTTTTGGAGGAGCTAATTTTATCAATCAAAGCTGTTTTTCCAGATATTGAATTTTTTGTTGAAGTTGATCCTGAAATAAAGTATGTGAAGTGTGATAGGGAGTTTTTATTTAGAGCTTTTTTTAATATTTTGAAAAATAGTTGTGAAGCGAAAAACGATACAAAAATTAAGATATCAGTTTCTTTTGATACAGCTTTAAAGATTAGAGATAAAGTTAATAATAAAACTATAAAGATGGTGAAGTTTGATATCACAGATTCAGCGGGAGGGATACCTGAAAACGATATTTCTAAAGTTTTTAATCCTTTTTATTCAACAAAAAGTAAAGGAGCGGGACTTGGATTATTTATCGCTAAAAATATAATTGAGAAACATAATGGTAGAGTGTTTTTCAATTCAACATTTGGGATCGGAACAACTTTTCATATCTTATTGCCTTTAGATTAGGAGGATTTAGTTATGGTAAATATATTAATTGTAGATGATGAAGAGAATATTTTATGGTTATTAAATGAGGGGCTTTCTGATAAAAATACTAATATATTTACTGCATCTAATAGATTAGAAGCATCTAAATTTCTGGATGAAAAAAAGATAGATATCTGTTTGGTGGATATTTTTTTGGAAAATGACAACGGTTTGGATTTTA
>JAINCL010000032.1:0-1051 GCA_036574145.1 Deferribacterales bacterium
ACTTTGGTGCGACTTCTGGAATTACTACTTCTACTACACAAGAAACTGGTATATTTGATATAAGCTTTATGATAGATACACAACCTTATGGGACTTATAATATAACTAGTATCTCAGGTACAACACATGTATCTGCAACTGATAAGTTTAAGGTATTACCACAGATTATAAAAGTTACACCTACCCAAGTATATGTAGGTGATGAAGTGATAGTAGAAGGTAGTGGTTATGTAGAAGTAGGTACAATCAAATTAGATTTTGGTAAGACAGAAGAGATTACTAGTATTTATATTGAATCAAAAGCAAAAGGATTATTTGAAGCAAAGTTCATAGTAGATACACAACCACAAGGTACTACTATAATAACTGCATATGCTTCAGAAGCTTCAGCTTTGATAATACGTGATACAGATAAAGTAGTAATAAAAGGAGAAATAATCTCTGTGAGACCTACAGAAGGTTATGTAGGAGATAAGATAACAATAAAAGGTGCAGGATATAGTAGTCAACAAGAAGTGAAAGTAGGATTTGGCAAGACAGAAGAAATAACAACTATAACATCTACTTATGCAGGTACATTCACTTGTGTATTCAGGATAGATACACAACCAGCAGGTACAACTGTAATAACAGCAGATGATACCTATACAAAAGATACGGATAGCTTGATAATTAAAGGCAGGATAATCTCTGTATCACCGACACAAGCATATGTAGGAGGGGAAGTAACTGTAATAGGTGCAGGATATAATTATAAAGCCACTGTAGATATAAGCTTTGGTAAGACAGAGAAGATAACGCAAGTAGAATCAACAGGATTTGGGACATATCTTGCTAAATTCATAATAGATACACAACCTGCAGGTACTACTACTATAAGAGCAAAAGATACATCACAAGAAGATACAGATGAATTAAGGATAATAGGTCAGATAATAAAGGTAACGCCGACTGAAGCTACAGTAGGAGAATTGATAACCGTAGAAGGTGTAGGGTTTGATGCGAAAGATAGTGTACAGATAGGATTTGGTAAGGCACAAGACTTGACTGA
>JAINCL010000237.1:0-2000 GCA_036574145.1 Deferribacterales bacterium
TTCTATGAGTATTTATGATAAATTTAAATATCCAGAGGTGAATGTAGAAGCTGCCAAGAGCATGGGGCTTAAACCTGAGGAATTTGAATTGGCAAAGCAGATTTTAGGTAGAACACCAAACTATATAGAACTTGGTGTTATATCTGCCATGTGGAGTGAACATTGTAGTTATAAAAGTAGCAAAATTCAACTCAAAAAATTTCCAACATCAGCTCCTTGGGTTGTTCAAGGCCCTGGAGAAAATGCTGGTATTATTGAAATAGATGGTGATTTATGTGTATGTTTTAAAATAGAAAGTCATAATCACCCCTCCTATATAGAGCCATATCAAGGTGCTGCTACAGGTGTAGGTGGTATCTTAAGGGATGTGTTTACAATGGGTGCAAGACCTGTGGCTGCTATGAATTCCCTTAGATTTGGTAAGCTTGATAACAACGAAACAAAACATATATTAGAAGGTGTTGTTGCAGGTATTGCTGGTTATGGTAACTGTTTTGGTGTTCCGACAGTAGGTGGAGAAGCTTTTTTTCATGAGTGTTATCAAAAAAACCCTCTTGTTAATGCTTTTGCCCTTGGATTAGTTAAAAAAGATAAGATTTTTTATGCAAAAGCTGAAGGGGTTGGGAACCTGATCATTTATGTTGGTGCTAAAACAGGTAGAGATGGGATACATGGTGCAACAATGGCAAGTGAAGAGTTTTCCTCTGATGATACATCTAAGAGACCTAATGTACAGATAGGGGATCCTTTTAAAGAGAAATTACTCCTTGAGGCATGTTTAGAGTTGATGGAGAATAAATATATTATCGGTATTCAGGATATGGGTGCTGCTGGTTTGACAAGTTCATCTTTTGAGATGGCTTCAAGAGCTGGCAATGGTGTAAAGCTATATCTTGATAAGGTGCCTGTTAGAGAAAAGGATATGACCCCTTATGAGATTATGTTGTCTGAGTCTCAGGAGAGGATGTTAATTGTTGCCAATAAAAAGTATGAAAAGAAGATAAAAGCTGTATTTGAAAAATGGGATCTCGATGCAGAAGTTATTGGAGTGGTTACAGATGATGGTTATGTAAGATTATTCTGGGAGGGTGAAGAGGTGGCATGTCTTGAAGCAGCTCCATTGTCCGATAAGGCACCTGTATATGATAGACCTTACTCAAAACCTTCATATGTTGATGAATTAAGGAGATTCGATATT
The DNA here is from genome assembly GCA_036574145.1 of Deferribacterales bacterium. Lineage (GTDB taxonomy): Bacteria > Chrysiogenota > Deferribacteres > Deferribacterales > Calditerrivibrionaceae > Calditerrivibrio. The sequence continues at coordinate 1,199 of JAINCL010000237.1, forward strand.
AATTCATTGCCTGAGCCTGATGATTATAATGCCATTTTGATGAAGATGTTCGAGTCCCCTAATATAGCTTCAAAAGAGTATATATATGAACAGTATGATCATATGGTTCAAACCAATACTGTTGTTCTTCCCGGTTCCGATGCTGCTGTTATAAGAATTAAAGAATCTAAAAAGGGTATTGCAATGTCATCTGATTGTAATGGAAGATATTGTTATCTTGATCCTTTTTTGGGTGGGTTGCAGACCGTTGTTGAGGCTTGTAGAAATGTTGCTATGAGTGGTGCAAGACCACTTGCCATTACAGATTGTCTTAATTTTGGCAATCCCGAGAAACCAGAAATAATGTGGCAATTTGTGAATGCAATTGATGGTATGTCAAGTGCATGTAAAAGATTAGAAGTTCCTGTGGTTAGTGGTAATGTTAGTTTTTATAATGAGACGGATGGTAAAGGGATTTATCCTACCCCAACAGTTGTTGCAGTCGGGGTTATAAATGATGTAAAAAATGTAGTTACTTCTTATTTTAAACAATTTGAAAGTTTGATTTATCTTGTTGGGTCGAATCGTGGAGAGATTGGTGGTGGCGAGTATCTAAATCATATACATGGTATTGTTGCAGGTAAAGTACCAGAAGTTGATCTATATTACGAAAAAGATCTAATCGACTTCATGGAGGAGGCAGCATCCAAACGGGTGATTTCAGCTGCCCACGATGTTTCTGATGGTGGTTTGGCTGTTGCTATTACAGAGATGACTTTTCAGAACAATATAGGTGTTGAGGTGAATCTTAAAGGTGATGTAA
>JAINCL010000238.1:0-17692 GCA_036574145.1 Deferribacterales bacterium
TTATCCCCTGGTGAAGTATTAATCTCTTTATCGTTATTAATTACAACCCTAACATTGCCAGATTTTACAATCAACCTCTTAGCTTCTACAATAACCCCAACTATAAGTAAAACTAAAACTGTAAATAACCCTGTGCCTAACAAAATGATAACCATTTTTACACCTACAGCTGTATCCCTGAAAAGATCATAAAAGCCACCGCCATAATACCTGCAGCAATAAAGACTATACCAAGCCCTTCAAGTCCCCTTGGGACATCGCTATACTTCATCTTTTCCCTAATCCCTGCAAGCCCAACAATAGCCAGCCCCCATCCAATACCACTACCAAAACCGAAGATAACAGACTCTGAAAAGCTATAATCCCTTTGAGCCATGAAAAGTGTCCCCCCAAGTATAGCGCAATTTACCGTAATCAGTGGTAGAAATATCCCGAGTGCATTGTATAATTTTGGGAAGTATCTATCCAGAACCATTTCAAGTATCTGTACCGTACCAGCAATCACACCGATATAAACAACAAGACTGATAAAACCGATATCGATATCACCAAACCCATAATTTGCAAGTGCTCCCTGTTTGAATATAAACCTATATAATATATTATTCAAAGGAACAGTAATGGTCTGGACAAATATTACAGCAATACCCAAACCTTTTGCAGTTTCCATATTTTTGGAAACTGCCAGAAAGGTACACATCCCAAGAAAAAACGATAAAGCCAGATTCTCTATAAAGATAGATTTTATAAAAAGGTTCAGATAAGCTTCCATTACCTTTTACCTCTCTTCTTTATGGCCATCTCCCTTTCCTTCACAAACCATATAATGGTTGCTATAATGAAAAAACCGCTGGGTGCAAGTAAAAACATACCATTAGGGATATACCAACCACCATTACTAACATTTGTAAGAATTTCATAACCAAAAAGCTTTCCTGTGCCAAAAAGCTCCCTTATGGCACCCACAAACACAAGTATCATGGTATAACCTATACCGTTTCCCAAACCATCTAAAAAACTTAGAAATGGTGGATTTTTTAATGCAAAAGCCTCAGCTCTTCCCATTAAAATACAGTTGGTTATTATAAGTCCAACAAAAACCGATAACTGCTTACTTATTTCAAATAGAAAAGCTTTTAAAAATTGATCTATAATTATTACAAAAGAAGCAATCACCGTCATCTCAATGATTATTCTAACAGAAGAAGGTATCTGATTTCTCATAAAACTGATTATAAGATTGGACATAGCAACAACAAATGTTACAGATAGACCCATCACAAGTGATGTTTTTAACTGTGTAGTAACGGCAAGGGATGAACATATCCCCAAAACCTGAATAGTTATGGGGTTATTTATAAAAATAGGTCCCACTAAAGTATCTCTATAGATCCCCATCTTTAACCTCACTTAATTTTTTCAGAAACCTCCCATACCCATTCTCACCAAACCAAAACTTTATAATATTATCCACCCCTTTTGTGGTCATGGTGGCACCAGATAATCCATCAACCGTATAGATATCATTATCAATATTTTTTCCAACTTTCAAAGCTAACTCTCCATCATCTTTAAATATCTTTTTACCTTTCCATTTCATCTTCCAGTTGGGATTATCCACCTCTCCACCTAATCCAGGTGTTTCTTTTTGATCATAAAATGTTATACCATAAATAGTTTTTAAATCCTTTTCCACACCTATGAAACCATACATTGTTGACCATAGACCATTACCATAAATAAAAAATACAACCCTAACCAATCTCCCGCCATCATCGTAAAAAAGATAAACCGGTATTCTTGATGGTATACTACCCACCCCTATTAAATCATTATCTTTCGTAAGTTTTATTGCATCTTTACCTGTTGATAATGTTCTAAACCTATTATAAAAATCAACATCGTTATCAATCTGTCTATATTCATCTGTTTTTAAATCAAGTAATAGTATCTTCATCTTTTTAAAATCCCCTGCAACGGTTAATATATGTTTCAACCTATCCTCTTTTATGTTTCTATCCTGTTTCTCCTTCAAAATAGCGACAGTTGAAGATACAACAAGGGAGAAAAATAGAGCAACAGCTAATGAAACGATAAAGATTCTTGATTTAGTTTCCTTCATATAGCCTGCTCCTTTTCTTAATATATGCATTAACAAAGAAACTATCTATAAAAGGCGCAAATATATTACCAAAAAGTATTGCCAACATCGTACCCTCAGGAAAAGCTGGATTAACAACCCTCACAATAGCATTCATAAAACCAACAAGTAATCCATAAACCAACTTTCCCCCATTTGTCATGGATGAAGATACCGGGTCTGTAATCATAAATGCCAGTCCAAACATAAATCCACCGAAGACAAAATGATAATAAAATGGCATATTAAACATATTGTTCGTATCGCTACCCACTATATTAAATATTAATGTTGTAATCCCCATCCCCAAAAACATCCCTATCATAACCCGCCATGAACCGATGCCTGTGATAACAAGTATTATAGCACCCAATAAACAGAGTAATGCCGATGTCTCACCTATTGAGCCGGGGATTAAACCTAAAACCCCATCAATAAATGTATATCCAAACTCAACACCTTTTTCGTTAAATGCTGACAAAGGGGTAGCTTTTGAGTATCCATCCAGTGCTACCCATACCTCATTACCTGTAATAGCTTGTGGATATGAAAAAAACAGTATAGCTCTGGAAAATAAAGCCGGGTTAACAAAATTTTTCCCTGTACCGCCGAATACCTCTTTACCAAATACAAGACCGATACTTAAAGCCACAGCAGCTTGCCATAGAGGAACATCTGGTGGTAAAATCAACGGGTATAATAGACTTGTAACCAGGAAAGCTTCTGCAACTTCATGCCTTCTTACAACAGCAAACAGAACCTCCCAAAAACCTCCAACAACAAGTGTGACCAGATAAAGAGGTAAAAAGAAAATAAGTCCATACATGAAGTTGGCAAAGAGATCTGTTGGATTATGAGAAAAACCTAAGTAATTGAATATTAATTCTCTAACTCCATCAGGTTTAATCCCGGTTGAGAAAATAGCAGAATTTGCCTGATATCCAACATTGTAAATACCAAAAATAGCCGTAGGTAGAATTGCAAAAAATACTATTATCATTGTTCGCTTAAGATCTAGACCATCTCTTATATGTACTTTCCCTTCGGTTTTAATCAATGGGTCATACAGGAAAGTATCCACCATTTCAAAAATCGGGAAAAATCTTTCGAAACGACCACCCTTATGAAAATAAGGAGCTAACTTATCAAAAAATTTTCTCATATTTCAGACTCTATCTCATCAAGAATTTTTCTTAAATAAACGGTATAATCTATCTTACCAACAGAGACAAAAGTGAAAACAGCCATATCCTCCTCTCCAAAATCTAAAACCCCTAATTTCTCAGCCATCTCCAGATCGCCAGTTATGATACTCCTTAATAGATATGTTATCGGCGTGTTCAACATAGAAACCTTTTCATAGGAACCTATAGGAAGCATCGGTCTATAACTACCATTTAATGATGTATTAAATGTTATTTTATTTGGATATATCTTAGAAATAAAAACATTTTTTACAGAATATCTACTTAAACCTGGCATCAACCAACCCATAAAACTTCGTTCTTTAACCTCTTTTAATACAGATACTGTGTTGATATACCTATTCAAAAACATAGTCTCATCATCAACTCTCCTACCATAAATAGGTGTACCAGCAATAATTCTAACATCTTCATTATAGATGATCTCATCAAAATAACCTTTTATTGACGAAAACTCACATGCCAGATACAACTTCTGCTCCTTTTCATAACCGTAAGATATGATCTTTTTCCTATCCACAACCTCATCCAAGTATAACTTACCAATCATTATAACATCTTGATAATCTATATACCAGATCCTTCTATTTCTATTTAATGGATAAAACTGATTAATTAATGTACCCACAAGACTTGAAGGATAGCTACCTGATATATCTATAATTTTAACATTAGGCAAATCGATATCTACATACAGATTATTATCTTTAAAAATCAACACCTCCCCATCTGTAAGACACGAACCTACCTTTATCCCTGCAAGTAAATAATTTAAATTATCCACAATTATCTTATTGTAATTTGGTGCATAAGGTCTTGTATCCCTGAGGATAACAAAAATCTTGTCAGGGAGATGATCCGGGTTTGCAACCCTATCAAAAGGTCTCTCCCTAAAACTAATCCACAAACCTGAATTTATCAAATCATCCATCAACAACGAACGATTATTTTTATCCAATCGATTCAAACTAAAGTTAGGTTTCATATGGTATGGACCAGATTCACCCTCATAGTGATATGCAATAAGTCGTCTCTTTTCACCTCTATAAATCTTTTTTACATATCCATCAACATTGGAAATGAACTTTAACCCTCTATTATACTTATCTGTAAATAATATATCACCTTTACGTATTTTTTCCCCTTCATTAATAACAATTGTAGGCTTCAATGATACAAAATCACCCGTCACAATACCAAATGATTCAGTTCTGATCTCGGTTAAATCCGTATCTATATTTTTAGGCAAAGGTAATTTTAAGCCATTTTTAAATTCCATCATCATAAAATAATTATAATTGAAAGATTTTATTTGTAAAATAAATAAACAGGAAAAATACAAATATTTATTTTAGCATCACTATCAAAATGTTGCGCAAACAAACCCCGATTTTCTTATTTAAATAAAAATATATCTTTCTTAATAATTCTTATTGACATGTTATGTATTTATTGTGTATAATTTGTCATGAAATGTCATAAAATGGTATAACTATGGGAAATCACTTACTGAGCTTTAAAGGTAAAAGCTATCATGTTATCAACGATAATGGCCGCATCAGTATCCCTGCGAAATTTAGAGAAATCTTGAAAAATAAATATAATGATGAAACACTTACGATGATAACTCTTGGAAGTCATATAGTAGCATACCCACTAATCGAATGGAATAAATTTGAGGAACTACTTGAAAGAGAAAGACCTAACGACCCAAAGGTAAACGACTTTTTGAGATATATATATTCCACCGCAGAAGATTGTATTATAGATAGACAGGGGCGAGTCTTAATCCCTCCTCATCTCAGGGAAAGTGCTGGGCTCAAATCTGAATGTGTAATAATAGGTTTAAGAAATAAAATAGAGATCTGGGCAAAAGAGAAATGGGAGGAACAGTACGACAATATCAATGTTGGGAATCTTTTTAATGAGTTAAGTACAAAATTCCCAGAAATTAACCTATAGTAGGTGGTTGAATGAACCAAAAGATTATTACTGTTCACACACCTGTTTTATTGGAAGAAACGATAAGATATCTTAACATTCTACCTGATGGTATTTACCTGGATTGCACCGGAGGTGGTGGTGGACATTCAAGGGAGATCCTATCAAGGTTGAACAATGGGAAACTGTTCATAATGGATAGAGATGAGGAAGCTTGCGATAGATTACATAAACTCTTTGGTGATGATACCAGAGTTACTATTATTAATGATAATTTTTCAAATATCAAAAAATACAATCTACCTAAACTAAACGGCCTTTGTGCCGATTTCGGAATCTCAAGTTTTCACCTAAACAGAGAACGTGGATTCTCCTTCAAAAATGAAGGTATGTTGGACATGAGAATGGATAAAAAAACAGATATTTCCGCATACGAAGTGGTAAATGAATACCCTGAAGAGGTACTTGCCAATATTATTACCAAATTTGGTGAAGAGCCGTTTGCAAAAAAAATAGCCTTTAATATAGTTAAATCAAGGGTAATTAAGAAGATAAAAACTACAAAAGAGCTGGCAGATATTATCAGAAATGCTATACCAAGAAAATTTCATAAAAAGGGTATAGATCCAGCCACAAAAACATTCCAGGCAATCAGGATATTTGTAAATAAAGAGCTTGAATCGATTGAATCATTACTCAGATCATTGGAAGAGATTATTTCAATAAACGGTAGAGCTGTTTTCATCTCATTTCATTCCCTCGAAGATAGATTAGTGAAAGATTTTCTAACTTACTACAGCAAGAGCTGTATCTGTCCACCTAATCAACCTATCTGCACCTGTGGTAAGAAACAGACATTTAAAATATTAACCAAAAAACCTGTCACACCATCTAAAGATGAAATTATAAAAAATCCTTTTAGCCGCAGTGCAAAATTGAGAGCAGGAGAAAGGGTATGAATATCACTATAACAAAAGAGAGAGTAGACGGAATATCTATAAACTATTTATTAATATTTGAAATACTTTTAATACTTGTAATAGTATTCCTTATTGTAACAATAAAAATGGAATGTATAAAAATAGGTTACGAGATATACAACTTAAGTCAGGAAATAGAGTTTAAAAAATTACAACTTCAAAATATTTCTGAAAAATATGATGAAATGATACAGCCTGAATATCTCTATAAAATCTCCAAAAGCTTACAATTAAATCCACCAGAACCAACAAAGGTGTATTATGTGGAGTGAAAAAAACCGCATTAGACTTATTAATCTTTTTATTCTTATTTTCATATTAGGAGTAAGTGGTAGACTGATCTATTTACAGATCATTAAAAAAGATTTTTATGAAAATCTATCACAAAATCAATCCTCAAAAGAATTTACAATAAATCAAAATAGAACATTAATCACCGATAGAAACGATAATATTTTAGTAAAAAATAAGAAAACTATATCATTATACGTATTCTCAAAGCAGATAGAAGATCCACAGAGCTTTTTATTTGATCTAAAATCTAAAGGGTTAAAACTATCAGATAAAATAATCTCAAGGATAAAAAAGAGATATGGCTTTGTATGGTTATCAAGAGATATAGATTTAGAAACGGCAGATCAACTTTCCAAAAAGTATAAATATGTAGGTTATATTATAGATGAAGGGAGATACTATAACTATAAAAATCTATTTTCACAGGTTATCGGCTTTACCGGTATAGACAATCAAGGGTTATACGGTATTGAAAAACTATACGATGAAGAATTAAAGGGTGAAGAGCTCTTTTTTATTGCCCTCAAAGATAGCACAGGTAAATATATTTTCTTCCATGATAAAGAAGGTATCGTTTCAAAAGCTAAAACTTTCCAACTAACACTGGATAAAAATATGCAACAGATTGCTGAAATTAGTTTATTGGAAGGGCTAGAGCAATTTGGTGCAGATAGAGGTATAGCAATTGGAATGGATGTAAGAACAGGTGAGATACTCTTTGCAGTAACAATACCATCATTTGATCCCAATAATTATCAAAGATTTCAACCAGATCTCTGGAAAAATTACACCACCTCATATCTTTTTGAACCAGGCTCCATCATGAAACCTTTTACATTCATATATCTTTTAGAACATGATATGCTCAACCTTTCTGAAAATATCTTTTGTGAAAATGGTAAATACCAGATCATTTCAAGCCATACTGTAAAAGATGTACACCCATACGGGAATCTTACTGCAGGAGAAGTACTTGTAAAATCCAGCAACATCGGTACAATAAAACTCAATAGTAGAATAGATCCCAGAGATTTCTATCAATTTCTAAAAACTTTGGGGTTTGGCGAACCAACAGGGTCTTTAGGCAGCACAGAGGAGATAGGTCTGTTAAGAGATGTTAAAAAATGGTCCAAATTATCACAACCTTCCATCTCCATCGGTCAGGAGATACTTGTAACTCCTATTCAGATTGTAAGACTATACGCAGCCATAGCAAATGGTGGATATCTTCATAAACCTAAATTTGTAAAAACAACAGATCAAGCTGTTGATCATAAAAAGATTTTCTCAGAAAAAAGTTTAGAACCTGTCAAGCTATTGTTAAAAGAGGTTGTTGAAAGAGGAACTGCCACCGCAGCAAAAAGTGATTATGTAACAATAGCTGGTAAAACAGGTACTGCACAGAAGTTCGATAAAAAACTAGGAAAATATTCCACATCAGAGTATATTGCAAGTTTTGCAGGGTTCTTCCCTTATGAAAACCCTATGGTATCTATGGTGGTATTATATGAAAACCCTAAGAAATCGATTTATGGTGGCACAACTGCCGCAGTTACCTTTAAAAAGATTGCAGAAGAGATAGCTATACTATTAGGATACAAAATAAAAAGGTTGAGGATTGTAAATGTTAGTTAAAGATCTTTTTAAAGGGATAGATATCGTAAAAATATCAAATAGCGAAATATTAAATGAAGAGATAGAAAATGTCTCAATAAATACAAACAAAATTACTGATAATTCAGCCTTCATTTTAATAATAGGTACCACCTTTAATCCATATGATAAAGTTGAAGATATATACAAAACAGGTAAAGTAAAACTTTTTATCTCTGAAAAAGAATTACCCGGGAAACCTTATATTTTATTAAAAAATTGCAGAGAAGCCTTAGGTATAATTTGTAAAAACTTTTATAACATAGATTTGGATAAATTTCTTCTCATAGGCGTTACTGGGACAAACGGTAAAACCACCACCAACTATATTATGGATAGTATTTTAACTAAATCTGGAAGAAAAACCATACGAATAGGAACTACAGAATATAAAGTTTTGGATAAGGTATTGGAGGCAAATAATACCACACCCGGAACATATGAACTATTTGAAATTATACATGAAGGTTCTAAAAAAGGTGCTGATAGCTTATGTATGGAAGTTTCCTCCCATGCCCTGGATCAAAACAGAGCAGCAGGTCTTAAGTTTGATACTGCCATCTTCACAAACCTAACAGGGGACCACCTCGACTACCACAAAACGATGGAAGAGTATTACGCAGCCAAAAGGAAACTTTTCACAGAACAAGCTTCAAAATCAGCTGTAATAAATATCGATCATGAATACGGCAAAAGGTTATTTGAAGAAACCAAGATAAAAAAGATAAGTTTTTCAACAATAAAAGGTGATGTTTCTGCAGAAAACCCAAAATATACACTTGATGGGATAAAAACAGTTATAAATATCAATGGATATAAACTATTTATTGAATCAACACTTGTGGGTAAACATAATCTTGAAAATATCCTAGGAGCAGTTGCAGCTGCTTATATGTTAGGTATAGATTACACCTTTATTAAAGAAGGTGTGGAAGCGGTAAGAAATATCCCTGGGAGACTTGAAAAGTTTGAAAAAGATGGCAGATACTTTTTTGTTGACTATGCCCATACAGATGATGCTTTAAAGAATGTACTTGAAGCTCTATCAACATTTAAGAAAAAAAGGATTATAACCGTTTTTGGGTGTGGTGGCGATAGAGATAGAACCAAACGTCCAAGAATGGCAAAGGTTGCTGAAAACTTTTCAGACATCGTAATTGTCACCAGTGATAACCCTAGAACAGAAGATCCTCTAGCAATAATAAATGAAATTTTAGCAGGATTTTCATCTATGAAAAATGTTTTAGTCGAACCTGACAGACGAAAAGCAATAGAAAAAGCTGTAACTATTTCTGAAAATGGGGATATAGTCCTCATTGCTGGGAAGGGGCACGAAGATTATCAAATAATAGGAAAGGTAAAGCATCACTTCGATGATAGGGAAGAAATCTGTAGAAATATAGGGGTAAAATTTGAAAAGCATTAATGTTTTTGAAGTATTTAAAAATGTGATTGGATCAAACTTAAATATTATTGAATATACTACTGTATCTATAGATAGTCGAAAAGTAACCGATAATGGAATATTTCTTGCGCTAAAGGGTGAACATACCGATGGTAATCTATATATAGAGGATGCATTCAAAAATGGTTTTAAATATTGCGTAACCACAAGCAAAGAGCAATATGAAAAGTTTGATGGTAAAAATATCATTTTAGTGGAAGATGGTTTAATAGCACTGAAAAATCTTGCCAGATGGAATATAGAAAACTATAAAGGTGAAAAGATAGTAATAACAGGAAGTGTAGGTAAAACCTCAACAAAAGCCTTGGCAACAAATATCTTAAAACAGAAATATAAAGTCTATGAAGCTTTTAAGAATTTTAATAATGAATTGGGGATATCTATAGTCGCGTCAAATATAGATCTTACATCCGAGATTGCCATATTCGAAATCGGTACCAATAACCCCGGAGAGATTGAATATCTTGGGAATATGCTAAAACCTGACATCGGAATAATTACAAACATAGGTCATGCCCATATTGGTAGATTCGGAAGTTACGAAAACCTTAAAAAAGAAAAACTCTCATTGGCTAATGCGATAATTAATGGTGGTACACTGTGGTTAAATGATGAGATAAGTATAGATAATGATCTTCAAGCTAATATCAAGCTAAAACGCTTTGGGGTAAAGAATAGTTCTGATGTTGTTCTAAAAGAGTTAAATAGATCAAAAGATTCATTAGACTTTGTTGTAGAGATAAAAAATTCTAACTTTGCAAGATACTCCTTTATGTTAAAACACCCCTATGATCATTTTGTGTATAACCTTCTTCCCCTTATAGGTATAGCATTTGAACATGATCTAAATTACGAAGAGATATTTAGAGGTATTTTAGAGTTTTCACCAGTTGATGGAAGAGGCAATATCTTATATATAAATGGTATAACTGTAATTGATGACACATATAATGCAGGTTATGAAGCTGTAATAAGTTCAATAAAAAATCTTAAAAATATTGAAAGTGATGAGAAGATTGCCATAATGGGTGAGATGGCTGAAATAGAAGGTTATGAAAAGATATTGTACAATAATCTAAAAAATATCGTTTCCCAGGAAACCGAGATCAGATTCATCTTATGTGGCAAAAATTACAAACAATTTGATGGACTAAACAATTGCATAGTTTTTGAAGATAAAGAAACTCTGATGAAAAATATCAAAATTAAAAAAGGTGCAATATATCTGGTAAAAGCATCCCGGGGCAAAAAATTTGAGGATATTGTAAATAAGATACAAGAGGAGGCTAAACTTGTTATATAATTTATTATACCCATTAAGCGAATATTTTACTATTTTTAATGTCTTTAAATATATCACTTTTAGGACAGCATACGCCATAATAACTGCCCTTATTATAAGCTTATTTCTGACTCCTGTATTAATTCAGATATTAAAAAAGTTACAGTTATCACAAAAAACTAAAGGGTACGAGCCTGAAAGACATAAGGAAAAAGAGGGAACACCAACGATGGGTGGTCTCGGAATATTACTATCAGCTCTAATATCTACACTACTTTGGGCAGATCTAACAAATAAATATATCTGGATCGTTATTTTTGTTTTGCTAGGAACAGGGTTTATAGGCTTTTTAGATGATTATATTAAAACCATTAAAAAGAATCCTGAAGGGCTTCATCCTAGAGCTAAATTCTGGGGGCAGGTATTCGTTGGAACAATTGCCATCATACTTATCCATATGGTAGATACCAACAACATCTCAACAAAATTGGCACTGCCATTTTTTAAAAATATCATCATAGACTTAGGTTATTTCTATTTCATCTTAGGAGTATTTATTATTGTTGGAACTTCAAATGCCGTTAATCTCACAGATGGACTTGATGGCCTTGCCATTATGCCAACAGTTATAGCATTTGGAACATTTATGATATTTACATATGTGGCTGGTCACGCAAAGATAGCCAGTTATTTACAGATTATAAATGTTAAAAATGCTGGTGAAGTGGCAATATTTTGTGGGGCAATGGTGGGATCAGGGCTTGGATTTTTATGGTTTAATGCATATCCAGCGTCACTGTTTATGGGAGATGTAGGTAGTCTTCCACTTGGAGCAACACTGGGCACTATTGCCATTATCGCCAAACAAGAGATTGTTTTGGCAATCGTAGGTGGAGTATTTGTACTTGAAACGATCTCAGTCATTTTACAGGTCGGTTTCTTTAAAATGACCAAAGGTAAAAGGCTATTTCGAATGGCTCCTATACATCATCATTTTGAGCTAAAAGGTTGGAGTGAACCGAAAATAATTGTTAGGTTCTGGATAATCTCATTTATTTTGGCACTTTTAGCTCTTAGTACATTGAAGTTGAGGTAGATATGAAAGTTGCTATACTTGGATATGGGAAAAGTGGAAAAGCTGCCGAAAAGATTTTAAAATTAAAAAATATAGATAATATAACTATATTTGATGATAAATTGGAAGGTTGTAAAAAAGTTTCTGAGATAGACAATAGTTATGATCTGGTGGTGGTAAGCCCAGGCATAGATTTAAGAAAACTTCAGATAGAAAAATCTAAAATCACATGTGAACTTGATCTTGTCTACGATTTTATAAAAAATAAGATGCTGTTAGGTATTACTGGCACTAACGGTAAATCCACCATAACATACCTTACCGCCCAAATTCTTAACAACGCTGGATATAAAGCTGCATATTGCGGCAACATCGGTAGAACTGTAGTGGATACATTTTTAGAAGATAACCCTGAAATATATGTTATAGAGTTAAGTTCATTCCAGATAGATCTATTGAAAAATTTCTCTTTGCTATCTGCATGTATATCAAATATCACTCCTGATCATCTTGATAGGTATAAAGATTTCTTAGAATATATATATTCTAAGAAAAAGATTGCACATTTTACAGAAAAAAAACTATTCATAGAAAAAATGATTGGAATAACCATTTCTTAGATCTTGATAATATTATAGTAATAGATCCGAATCTTACATCATACCCACGAATTAACAATAATATACTCGATTTTGAAGATTTTTATGTTGACCTATCCCGCTATACATTATTTGGCTTTCATAATATAGTAAACCTCTCATTCTCTTTGCTACTGACCAATGAGATAGTGAACTACAAGGGTGATATAACAAAATATATAGAAAATTTGTCCCCTCTTGAACACAGATGTGAATTCGTTTTAGAGATCGATGGAGTAAAATATATAAATGACTCAAAAGGGACAAATGTTGACTCAACATTGACTGCTTTAAAAAGCTCATCATATCCCACTACCTTGCTTTTAGGTGGTAAAGATAAAAACAGCGATTTTACAATACTCAAAGATGAAATAAATAAAAAGGTATCAAACCTGATATGCTTCGGTGCAGCTGGTGAAAAGATATATAATTCACTTAAGCCACTTGTTAAAGGCAATATAGAAAAGGTTAATAAGTTAAAAGATGCCATCGACAGAGCAATGGAAATTACAAATGAGGGGACTGTGCTATTCTCACCAGCATGTGCCAGTTTCGATGAATTTAATAATTTTGAGGAAAGGGGTAGATACTTTAAAAACTATCTACTTCATAAGAAAGGGGTAAATTGTGCTGATAATTAAAGATGAAAGGTTGCAACTTATTGTTGTGATGTTCATGCTACTCATCATCGGCTTATTATACGTATATTCAATTGGTGCGCTACAAGCACATAGAATAGGTAAAATGGAATACTTCTTTATGCTCAAACAGTTAACCTCTGCAGTTGCTGGCTTCATCGCTATGTATATAGCATATAGAATTCCTCTTGAGGGCTATAGAAAATTTTTGGTTTTAATATATGCCATCACACTTATACTGTTAATATCAGTATTTTTCTTTCATCCTGTAAATGGCGCAAACAGATGGATCCCTTTACCTATTTTTAGTCTTCAACCATCAGAGTTTGCTAAAATCGTTGTTATCCTTTATCTGGCGCATTATCTGGATAAAAAAGAGGATAAAATTCAGCAATTTTCACGGGGTATATTTCCTGCAAGTGTCATGATCGGGGTAATGGCAGCTGTGATACTTTTAGAACCTGACTACGGAACAACATTTTTGATACTTGCTGTAAGTATAATACTGCTCTTTATAGGTGGGATGAGTTATAAATATCTGATGGCAATAGTCTTCCTACTTCTACCTATAGCTATGGCTGGAATGCTTATGGGTTATAGAAAAGCAAGAATCTTAAGTTTCTTAAATCCATGGGAATATAAACATTCTGTAGGTTATCAGCTTATTCAGTCATTGATAGCCATCGGATCTGGTGGTATTTATGGAAAAGGGATCGGAAATAGTTCACAAAAACTTTTCTTCCTTCCCGAAGCACACACAGATTTCGTATTCGCAATTATCGGTGAAGAATTCGGGATCATCGGCGCAATCTTTGTTTTATCATTACTTATATATTTTTTTATAATAATTTATAAGATAGCATTAAAACATACAGACAAATATAAAAGATTTTTAACCTTAGGTTTCGGCTATATATTCTTAATACAATCCCTGATACATATTGGGGTCACAATAGGTATTCTACCTACAAAAGGAATCACTTTGCCGTTTATAAGTTATGGTGGCTCTGCCCTGATATGTCAAATGTTTATCGTAGGCATGCTTCTTAGAAGTTCGGAGGAAGCCAAATGAGGGTTATAATAGCTGGTGGTGGTACCGGTGGACATCTTTACCCCGGTATTGCAATAGCAGAGAAATTTAGAAATTCATCTATAGATAATCTCTTTATAGTTTCCAATAGAGGCATAGAAAGAAAGATACTGAATTCTTTAGGTTTTAAATTTGTAGAACAAAAAGAAGCACCTCTTAAATCTGTAAATTTGATAAGAAAGATAAAGAGTATTTTTAATCTTATATCTAATGTAGCATCAACTATGAAAATAATTAGAAAAGGTGATATTGTACTACTTTTGGGAGGATTTGCCTCCTTTAGTGCAGGTCTAATTGCATTGATAAAACGGAACAAACTATACATACATGAGCAGAATTCTGTCATGGGGCTTAGCAACCGTTTCTTCTCAAAATTTGCAGAAAAGGTTTTCTTAAGTTTTGAAACCAATATCGATGATAAAAAATATATTATGGTGGGTAACCCCGTTAGACAGATATTTAAAAATGCTATTATAAAAGAAAAACCTGACAAGCATATACTTATAATTGGAGGAAGTCAGGGGAGCAGATTTTTAAACAACCTAATTATCCCCATAAGCTCTAAGTTGTTGGGAAATGGGTATACCATAATACATCAGACAGGTGAAAAACTCTATGATGAGGTTTTGGAATATTATAAAAAATCTGGCATATCATCCAATAACTTAACAGTAAGACAGTATATAGAAGATATTTTTGAAACTATGCAATGGGCAGATCTTATAATATCAAGAGCTGGCGCAGGAGCAATATATGAAATTCTATATTCAAAAAGATTTGGTATATTCATACCCTTTGCTGGCGCTACAGATAATCATCAGGAACATAATGCACAGCTACCTGTTAAAAAAGGTGTAGGTATCTGCATAAAAGAAAAAGATGCAACACCAGAGATGCTATATACTGAAATAGAAAAATATTATAACAACTTTGAATCATATAAAGAAAGATTATCAAAGATAGAATTTATAGACAGTGCAGCATTAATAATAAGAGAGATGGAGCTTGGAAATGTTTAGAAAGATAAAAAAGATACATTTTGTCGGTATTGGTGGTATAGGGATGAGCGGCATAGCAGAAATATTACATAACCTCGGCTACATAATAACAGGTTCAGATATTTCAGAAAATCCCAATGTTTTAAGATTAAGATCGCTGGGTATCGATATTAAGATAGGTCATGCTGCAGAAAATCTAAATAATGTTGACCTTGTAGTTTATTCTTCAGCGGTAAAACCAGATAATCCTGAATTAAGTTATGCCCACGAAAACTATATCCCCATTATTCAAAGGGGTGAGATGCTGGCGGAATTAATGAGGATGAAATATTCTGTGGTTATTGCAGGAAGTCATGGGAAAACTACCACATCCTCAATGGTGGCAGAGATATTTAACGCCGCAGATCTACAGCCAACTGTAGTAATAGGTGGCAGATTAAACAGAAATGAAAATAATGCCATTGTTGGTAAAAGTGAGATCATGATATCTGAAGCAGATGAAAGCGATAGATCATTCTTGATGCTTTATCCCACAGTTACAATAATTACCAATATAGATTATGAACATATGGATAATTATACAGATTTTAACGATGTTAAAAATTGTTTTGCAGAGTTTGCCAATAAAGTACCATTCTATGGTCTAAATATAATATGCCTTGATGATCCCAATGTAGCAGATATAATCCCATTAATTAAGAAAAAGTTTATAACCTATGGTTTTAGTGCCAAAGCAGATATAAGAGCAACAGATGTTCAAAAACAGGGGTTTGGCTCATCTTATAATTTTATATTCCATGGGAAACAGCTGGGGAGAGTTGAACTTTCTGTACCGGGAGAACATAATGTATTAAATTCCCTCGGTGCCATAGGTGCGGCGCTTGAATTTGATATAGATTTCGAAATCATAAGAAAAGCTCTGAAAGATTTCAGCGGAGTTCAGAGGAGAATGACAATACGATATGATAATAATAAGATAAAAGTAATCGATGACTACGGTCATCACCCCACAGAGATAGCAGCGACACTTAAAGCGATCCGTGATGCCTTTGGGGATTATAAACTTGTGGTAATCTTTCAACCTCACAGATACTCCCGCACAAAGCTACTTATGAAAGAATTTTCAAAATCGTTCTTCGACGCCGACATCCTCTATATCACCGATATTTATGCTGCAAGTGAAAAGCCTATTGAAGGTGTATCATCTGAAGTATTAATCAATGAAATAAGGAAAAGAGGGTTCAAGGATGTCTACCATATATCTAAACCGGATGATTTTCTCAATCATATTGAAAATCATATATCTCTAAATACTATTTTTCTAACATTGGGAGCTGGCAATATAACAAATCTATCCAAAGAGATAGCAAACTATCTGGAGAAAAAAAATGTATAATGAAAAGATTGCAATATTATACGGCGGACTTTCAAGTGAACGGGAAGTATCATTAAAAACAGGTAAAGGTATATATGATGCGCTCATTAGAAAAGGTTATAAGAATACTGTTCTGATAGATGTGGATTGGAATATCACAGAGGTCTTATTAAAGGAAAAACCTGACTTTTGCTTCATCGCCCTTCACGGTAAATACGGAGAAGATGGTACAATTCAAGGTGTACTTGAAATGATGAGGATACCCTATAACGGTTCAGGGATAGCCGCAAGTGCCATATCTTTTGATAAAGTATTAAGCAAATCTATTTTTAAGTTTTATAATCTACCAACACCAAATTATACAGTATATAAAGATGAAATCGAACCACCCTTTCTACCCTGTGTGGTCAAGCCTGCAAGGGAAGGTTCCACCATAGGTATAACTATAGTAAAAGAAGAAAACCAGTTCAAACCTGCCATTGAAGAAGCTAAAAAATACGATAATAAAATCCTCATCGAAGAGTTTATCTCTGGAAAAGAGCTAACAATCTCCATAATAGATGAAATTATTTTACCTATGATATGGATAAAACCTGTCAAAGGGTTTTACGATTACGAATCGAAATACACAAAAGGGATGACTGAATACCTATTTGAAACTGAACTCTCGTTGGAAGAAGAGAACTATGTGAAAAATATCGCCAAAAAAGCCTATGATGATGTAGGATGTTTTTCGGCGGCAAGGGTTGATATTATATCTAATGGAAAAGAGGCTTATATACTTGAGGATAAGACAATACCCGGAATGACAGAAACAAGCTTACTACCAAATTCAGCAAGGAAACCTGGAATGAGTTATGATGATTTAGTGGAACTAATTTATAAGAGGTGTAAGAATAGGTATGAGTGCATATCTAA
>JAINCL010000239.1:0-5790 GCA_036574145.1 Deferribacterales bacterium
ACCATGCAAACATTATATTATCTTTACCAGCGGTTATGATATTACCCCATGAAGGTGTAGGTGGTTGAATCCCGAGCCCTAAAAAGCTTAGTGCTGATTCTGTTAATATTGAACCGGCAACGCCAAGAGTTGCTGAAACAATAACAGGGGAGATAACATTAGGAAGTATATGTTTGAAAATAATCACACTATTTTTTAGCCCTGCTATTTTAGCTGCTGTTATATAGTCTCGTGAAACTACACTTAATGTTTCAGCTCTAACAAGTCTTGCAACACCCATCCAACTTGTAATGCCTATAACTATCATGATATTTATTATAGATGGCTTTAAAAATGCGATAACGGCAAGTATAAGAAAAAATGTTGGAAAACAAAGCATAATATCAACGAATCGCATAATTATTACATCTATTACTCCTCTGAAATAACCTGATATTATTCCTATAACTGTACCTATTATTGTTGAAATAGCCACTGCAATAAATCCAACGGTTAGTGAAATTCTTGAGCCATATACAACCCTTGAAAAAAGATCTCTTCCGAGATCATCTGTCCCAAAAATGTGTTCTTTTGATGGTGGTAAAAGTATTTTATTCAGATTTATCTCTGCTGGGTCATGGGTAGCAATTAAAGGTGCAAAAATTGCAACTATGAGGAAAAATAATATTATTGAAGCTCCAAAAATAATCAATCTATTTTTTATTCCCATATCTAATCCTTGGATCTGCAATTGAATATAATATATCTGCCAATAGGTTACCTATAAGTGTTAGTATAGCACCTATTACCAATATCCCCATAATAACAGGGTAATCTCTCATCATTACAGATTGATAAAAAAGTTGTCCCATCCCCGGTATAGAAAAAACAGATTCAAATATTACACTACCACCAATAAGTCCTGGAATAGACAACCCTATTATAGTGATAGCAGGTAATAAGGCATTTCTTAAGGCATGCTTAAAAATGACTTTTCTTCTGGGAATACCTCTTGAGATAGCAGCTGTGATATAATCTTCATTTAATACATCAAGCATACTGCTTCGTATATATCTACTAAAACCTGCTACCCCACCAAATACAGTAATACCTATTGGTAGTATGGAATGCCAGATGATATCTTTTACCTTTTCGTAAAATGTAAAATCATCGAAGTCATAGGATGTTAGTCCTGATATAGGTAGCCATCCATGTCTAACTCCAAAATAGTACATTGTTAGTAATGCAAGCCAAAAGGTTGGTACTGCAAATCCTATAAATACTATGACTGTGGTAATCTTGTCAAATACTGAATCTTTATATACTGCAGATAATACGCCTATCGGTATAGCAATCAAGAATATAAGCAGCATTGATATGGCATTTAGGTAAATGGTTATTGGCAATCTTTCTTTGATCTTTTCCAATACAGGTTTTTGATCAGATCCAAAAGAATTGCCGAAATCGAATCTTACAAATTTCTTCAACCATATCCAGTAACGTTCAATTAAAGGTTTATCCAGTTCATACATTTTTATAAATTTTTGATAAGCCGTTTCTGATATCTTTGGATTCATTGATGATAAAAATTGTGCAGGATCGCCCGGAGCTAAGTTAATTACTATAAAAGATATCAGGGTAATACCTATCATTAACGGTATCATACCCAATAACCTTTTAAGTATGTAAAATAGCATAGTTTACCTGGTTATGTTATATTTTCTTTGGTTCTTTTCAACATACCAATCTATGAAGTTATGCATTATCCCTGCTGGTGCTTCCTCTATATTTTTAAATCTTTTGTTTATAGCGATTAATGCTTTTGGATAGTATAAAAAAATATAAGGTTGATCATCAGCAAGGATTTGTGATATTTTATGATAGATCTTTTTTCTCTTTTCGATATCAAATTCCAAACGACCTTCCTCTATAAGTTTATCAACCTCTTTGTTTTGATAACATATAAAGTTTAAATTTTTACCGTCACATCTTGATGAATGCCATACATCATAAGGATCTGGTTCCATAGGTATCGTCCAGCCTAATATTACCACTTCAAAATTTCTTTTATTTATATATTCATTTATGAAGGTTGCCCATTCTAATATCCTGATTTCTACACTTATACCTATTTTCTTCCATGTCTGTTGTAATATTTCTGCTATCATGCTACGAGTTTGATTCCCTTGATTTGTTGTGATTGTTATCTTAAAGGGCTTACCATCTTTTTCAATGATTCCATCACCGTTTTTATCCTCAAAACCAGCCTCTTTTAACAGCTGTTTTGCTTTTTCCAAATTAAAAGGGTATTTAGTTAAATTATCAGTGTACCATGGAGTTCCAGGTTTGAATGGGGATTCTGCAGGTTCACCCAGTCCTAAGACAACACCTTTTATAATATCTTCCTTGGGTGTTGCATAAGCTAACGCCTTTCTAACTCTCTTATCCTGAAAAAGATTATTTCTTAAGTTGTAGCCTATATATGTGTATGAGTTTGAAAGATAACTGTATTTATTATAATTCTCTTGAAATCTTGGGTTCGAGGTTTGTCTTGCGAATTGTAAAGGGGATAGCCCCATCATATCTATGTTTTGATTTAATAATTCCAGAAACATCGTTGCGGTATCTGGAATTATTTTCATGGTGTATCTATCAATGTTGGGTCTACCTTCAAAATAGTTGTCGTTTGCTTCAAGAGTTACAAACCTACCACTTTTCCACTCCTTAAATTTATAAGGTCCTGTCCCTATTGGGGCCCTTTGCAGGTCAGATTGAGTAATAGATTTACCTCTGAGAAGATGTGATGGAAGTATAGAAACTGTCCAACTGGATAATGCAGGAGCGTAAGGTACTTTATAATATATTTCCACTGTGTATTTATCAGGAGTTGTTACTTTTTCTATAATTCTGAAATCTGAATCATAAGCTGTTGGAGTATTGTTATCGATTATTATTTCATAGGTGAATTTTACATCTTCAGAAGTGAATTCTTTACCATCGTGCCACAAAACACCTTTTCTTAGATGAAAAGTTATTTTTTTCTTGTCTTGAGAAACTTCCCATTTGTATGCGAGATCACCTACAAGATTTAAATTCTTATCATATTTTAGTAGACCGTTATAAACAAGCCCCGCTACAGAGTGGGAAGAGCTATCTGTGGCTAAAATAGGTATAAGGTTACTTGGTTCACCAATACTTCCCTCTATTATTGAATCTCCAAATTTTGCAGAATCTACTTTTCTCTTTATAGAGTCTTCTGTTGAGCTACTACAAGAGATAGTAATAGTTACAAGTAAAAAGGTTAGAAATTTTTTTATCATTTACTCTCTGTTGGTACTTTTGGCATATTTTGAACAGGATTTTGAATAGGTTTTGTATCCTGAATCTTATTGATAATAGAACTGCTACTTTTACCTGAAGATGACATAACTGTAAGTACTATAGAAGTTGAGAAAAATAGTATAACAAGTATAGTTGTTATCTTTGTCATTATGTTCTCTGGGGTCCCTGGACCGAACATATCTGATGAACCGCCACCAAATGCTTCTTTCAAACTTGATCCTTTACCAGATTGTATAAGTATTGAAAGTATTAACAGAATTGTTATAAAAACATGAAACCCTAAAATTATAGCGTACATAGCTTCACCTCATTGATATTCAAAAAAATATTATAAATATTTTTATTGTTTGTTGTCAATTATAATTTATTATTTTTAAAAAACTATCGAATTTTAAGCTTGCTCCACCAACAAGTACACCATCTATATTATTCATAGACATTAATTCTTTTATATTGTCTGGTTTTACACTTCCTCCATAAAGGATCCTAATATTATTGGCAATTTTTCTACCATATTTCTTTTTAATGAAATCTCTGATGGTTTTGTGCATCTCTTCAGCATCTTCAGATTTGGCTGTTTTACCTGTACCTATTGCCCAGACAGGTTCATATGCTATGACTACCTGTTTCATCTGTTCTGAGTAGATATTATTTAGATTTAATCCCAATTGAGAGATGACAATCTCCTTTTCAATTTGAGCTTCTCTTTCATTTAAAAGTTCACCTACGCATAGGATTACATTTAGACCTTTATCTAAAGCTTTTAATACCTTTTTATTAATCATTTCATCAGTTTCACCAAACAGTTGTCTCCTTTCAGAATGCCCTATGATAGTCCATTTTACACCTAATGAAAGCAGCATATCTGCTGAGATTTCACCTGTAAATGCCCCTGTTGATTCGAAATGTATATTTTGTGCAGATAATTTCACTTTTTTTAATATTTTGATCATTTCTGTTAAGTATAGAGATGGAGGGGCGATTAAAACATCTTTATTTTTATAGTCGAAGGTTGTTTTTTTTAATTCGTTCGCAAAGTCTTTGGCTTCTTGAAGTGTTAAATTCATTTTCCAATTGGCTGCTATTAATGGCTTTCTCATATATATTATTCTCCTGTTGATTTATCAATCATTTGAACATTACCATTTAATTTTGCCCCTTCTTCAATTTTCAGGGTAGGGGTGTTAATAGTACCTGTAACTATTGCAGGTTTTAAGAGTTCAACAATATTTGTAGCCTTTATATTGCCTTTAAAATTCCCAGATATTTTAACTATTGATGTTTCAATGTCTGCTTCTACTTCGGCAGTATTGGCAATTATTAATGTATCTGAAGAGACGATATTACCCTTGAATGTGCCGTCAATTCTCACTATACCATCAAAAATGAGTGTACCATTAAAATTGGTTTTGTTACCTAAAAAAGCGTTAATGGTTATCTCTTCCTCTTTTTTGTTATTTTTCAACATTTTTCACCCCTTAACAAATTGATAATGCGATTTAGATCTTCATTATTTTTATAAATAAATTCAATTTTTCCACCTTTTGGTGAGTGATTGATTTTTACTTTAGTTTTTAAAATATCTTCAAGTTCATTTTTTAGGTTTTGAATAAAAATATCCTCAACCTCTTTTTTTGATGTTTTTGTTATATTGACATTTTTAACTTTTTTCACTAATTTTTCTGTTTCTCTAACAGATAATTTATTACTGATTATCTTTTGAAGAATGCTAAGCGCAGTCTGATCTTCAAGACCAATTAAAACTCTTGCATGCCCTTCACTGATAAGATCCTGTGATAGTGCCTCTAATATTTTGTGATTTAAACTTAAAAGCCTCAAGGAGTTTGCTATGGTACTTCTATTTTTACCAACAATGGTTGATAATTGTTCTTGTGTATAATTATACTTTTCAATCAGTGACTTATAAGCCCTTGCCAATTCTACAGGGTTAAGATCTTCCCGTTGTATATTTTCAATTATTGCAAGTTCTAACTTTTCATTTTCGTTATTAATATTTTTTACTATAACAGGTATTTTTTTAAGTCCAGCGATACCTGCAGCTCTCCACCTTCTTTCGCCTGCAATTATCTGGTATTTTCCATTGTTATTTGCTACTATTAATGGTTGTATAATACCTTTCTGTTTTATTGATTCAGCAAGTTCCATTAGCTTCTCATCGTTAAAAGAAGTTCTTGGCTGATCTTTATTTGGTACTATATCTGTAATGTCGACCTCAATAACATTTTTTGAATCGGCAGATTTGGGTATTAATGATTCTAGACCTCTACCAAGGGGATTTTTCTTCATCATAATCTTGTTAAAATCTCCTTTGCTAATTCTATATAACTTTCTGCACCTTTAGATTTTATATCGTATGATATGATCGGTAATCCGTAGCTTGGTGCTTCACTTAGCTTTATATTTCTTGGAATAATAGATTTAAACATTTTATCTCTAAAATATTCCCTT
>JAINCL010000240.1:0-27274 GCA_036574145.1 Deferribacterales bacterium
CCTTCTCAGAAGAGTATCCACCAAGCAGGAGAATATTATCCATTACAAAGGGATATATGTAGATATGGACAAATATAAGGTATTCATAGATAATATAGAGGTGACCTTAACTTATAAAGAATTCGAACTTCTTGTATTTTTATTAAAGCACCCTAAAAAAGTTTTTACCCGATCTCAATTATTAAGCAATATATGGGGTTACGATGCTGATATCTTCACAAGAACGGTGGATTCCCATATCTCCTCCCTCAGAAAAAAATTAGAAGAGAAAGGTGAAATCATAAAATCTATCCCTAAAATAGGTTATATGGTAGAATAATTATGAGACTGTTCTTAAGATATTTTTTTATAATCTTCACATTTATTTCTGTCGTTATATTCACAGGGATATATTTTTTAGGTAAATATATCTATATGGATGTAATTGAGGAAAAAAGGAACCAATTGAAAGAATATGTTAAGCTAATCTCTGACCTTTTCCCAGAAAAAAGCGATTACAGTTACGAAAATAGAGAAATAAAGAAAATAGCCACAGATCTCAACATAAGAATAACAGTTATTAATAAAGATGGGAAAGTAATATATGACTCTACATTTTACAACCATCAAGATCTACATAACATAGAAAACCATCTAACACGTGAAGAGGTACAAATAGCATTAAAAACAGGGGAAGGATATTCATCGCGACTCTCCACAACAGTCAAGATCAAACACCTCTACTACGCAAAACTGATAAATGATAACTTTATTTTAAGGGTTTCGTTCCCTTATAAAACAGTAGAAAATTATATCTTCAAATATGAACATAATATAATAATATTCTTTATCGGAATTATTTCTCTTATAGCTATACTATCATTCTATTTTGCAAAAAAACTTTCTCTTCCTGTGGAGAGCTTGAATGAAATTATCAATAAAGTAGAATCTAAGGAGTTGATAGATATAAATAAATACAACACACATTTTGATGATATCTCCTCTTTGTTACATAGATTTTATAAGGTGATGATAGAAAGAGAACAAGCCCTTTACGATGAAAAACAGAAACTAAATTCCATCCTTTCAACTTTATCGGATGCAGTAGCTCTAATGGATAACAGGTGGAATATACTTTATAAAAATAAAAAATTCACAGATCTATTCTCTGAAAGCCTAACAAACTTAACAAATGATATAAAAGAATATGAAACTTTAAAAACATTAAATGAAATCACTAAAAACAATGATGGAACATTTTTTATAAAATATAAAAGTAGATTTTACGAAGTAACATTAAAATCTTTTGAAAATTATAAATTAATAGTATTACACGACACATCTGAACAGATGCATTACCACACCTTCAAGAGTGAACTAATTGCAAATATAAGCCACGAACTCAAAACACCGATATCAATAATTATGGGATATGCAGAAACGTTAATGGCAGAAGATATCGATGAGAAAACAAGACTCAAATTCGCACAAAAATTATATGAAGCATCCACAAGACTCGACACACTGATTGCCGATATAATAAATTTACATATATTAGAGAATACAGATAAAAATTTCATTGTGAGAAATCCTGTAAACTCCCAAGAATTAATAATAGAACTTCAGGATATCTACAAAGAATCAACAAAGAAATTACATTTTGATTTTGCTAATATTGAAGTATTTATCTTAAAAGAGCACCTTCAAAGTATATTCAAGAATCTGATAGATAATGCCTTAAACTACTCCACTGGTGCCAACGTTTATGTTTCCCTTAAAAAAGATAACGACAAAGTCGAATTAGAAGTATCAGATGAAGGACCTCTTATCCAAGATCAGGAAAAGCAAAAGATCTTCGAGCGTTTCTATACATCATCAAAATCGAGAAACAAAAAAAGCTCAGGAACTGGCTTAGGCTTATCAATTGTAAAACATACAGCTGAGATCTATAAAGGTTATGTAGAGCTTTTATCAAATCGATACGGCGGCAACACCTTTAAAGTTGTCCTTAAAGAGAAAATTATATAAATTGAATATCAGTTTTTACCCTTTTATTACAAAATCACAAAATAATTTTTAATCCCCAATGATAATATTCCAGTATAAATTATCAAGGAGGTTTTTATGAAGAGAAGAGATTTTTTAAAAGGCTCCATGGCAAGTTTTATAGCTCTTTTAGCTTCTTCTGAGGATTTATTAGCTAAAGTATCTTCCGCAGAAGTTACAGGTGCAAAAGGTGTAATATTTCTTGTGGGTGATGGATTCCCACTTGGTGTTATGGAAATGATGTATGAATTCCTTGAAAAAAGATTTAAGGAAGAAAGTACACTTTCTAAACTTCTCACCCATCCAAATACATCTATACACCTTACTAACACAAGCTCCCTCAGTTCTGTTGTAACCGATTCTGCTCCTGCATCAGTAGCCTGGGGAACAGGTTCTAAAACGGCAAACAGATTTTTGTCATCTCTACCTGACGAAAGAAAACTTACAACTATTTTTGAACTCGCCAAGGAAAAAGGGTTATCTTGTGGTGTAGTTACCACAACAAGGATTACCCACGCAACACCTGCAGCATGGTATAGTCACCAAATCAACAGAAACTTAGAAGAAGAGATAGCGGTGGATCTATTAAAATCAGGATTAGATCTTGCCATGGGTGGTGGTGATCGTTATTTTAGTCCAGAGAAAAGAAAAGATAAAAGAGATATTTACAGAGAGTTTACCAATAAAGGATATAATGTGGTTAAAACAAAATCAGAGCTAACAAAAATAGATCTTGATAAACCTATTTTAGGGGTTTTCAGTGATTCCCACATAAGCTATTTTGTTGATAGAGTCAATGATAAAAAACTAGGTGATGTTCAACCTTCATTACCAGAAATGACATCTTTAGCTCTACAAAAATTATCCATAAATAGAAAAGGTTTTGTTTTACAGATAGAGGCTGGCCGGATAGATCATGCCTGCCATGCCAACGATGCATTTGGTGCAATGATGGATGCCTATGAGCTGGACAAAACCATAACAGTTATAAAAGAGTTTATCCAAAAAAACCCCAATGTACTATTAATAATCACATCTGATCATGGAAACTCAGGGTTTGGTATCAATGGTACAGGTCCAGATTATAATGATGCTTCAGATGCATTGATGAATTATCAAAATACCGCATCTTTTGAATATATGATAAAAAAGATGAAGGGTGAAACACTTGACAGGGTAAAAGATATTTTTGAATTTTATACGAAACAGAATATAACAAATGATGAAGCTGAGCAACTCTTTAAAGCATTAAACGAAAAAAGAACCTATATAGACAACGATTTTGTTTACGAACCTGAAGCTACTATGGGTCTACTTCTGAGAAAAAGTAGGTATAATATCGGTGAAGGTAAATACAAATTAGTTAAACCTGCAGAGTTAAGAAGGGGAAATGTCGGTTTTACATCCACAAATCATACAGCTGAAGATCAACTTACAATAATCTATTCTGCAAAAAAACGATTATACTACCCATCAAGAATAGACAACACAGATCTTTTTAGAGTAATGACAAACCATTTGGGTATAAAGTATAAAAATACCACAATGTCACAACATCAAGCTTTGAATTATTTAAGAACCATCACTGCTTATGAATGGGATAATTATTTAAGACTTCATATTTCATAATAGATGATATTATAACTGATGGTACTTCAACACACCATCAGTTTTTTTATTAATTAACAAACGTCTATTCATTTTCTAAAGGATTGAAAAATGTTGCAATACTACTACCTTCAAAAGTTTTAGCTTGCTTCTTCAAAAGGGCTATAATTTTAGATATCTTCTCTTCTGATGGTTTTGATTTATCTGGATGTAATTGTAATATAGCAAAACTTACCGAAACCAGTTCAAACCTCTTTTCCACCCCTTCTCTATCCTTTGCAATTACATATCCCTGATCCAATATATCCTTAGGGTAAAATATCCGACAAGATTCATTAAAATTATTTTGAATAGCTTTACATCTTCTATAAATCTTTTCAAAACTCACACCATCTAATTTATAACCAACAAAAAAATCATCTCCCCCCACATGTCCAACAAATGAGTACCCATCAGAGAAACTCTTTTGTAAAAGGTCTGCTAAAAGTAAAATAATTCTATCCCCGAGTCTAAACCCAAAAAGGTCATTAAATATTTTGAACTTATCTATATCAAAATATATAAACAACACAGGATCTTTACTGCTAAATGATTCCATGATAAATTCTCTTATGAGATTATTACCTGGTAATTTAGTTAAAGGGTTCTGATTTGCTGCTTTAACAAGATTGATCTTATGTACCATATTCAATAATGTATGGGCATCGAGATAACCGATATATTTACCATTTTCATTCGTAATTATAACCGGTTGTATATTGTGATCTTCAATTTCATTGCTTTTCTGTATAAAGTTTTCTATTATATGTTCTATTTTACTATTTACAGGTAAAATAGGGACATTAACCATTATTTCTGTTATCAAATTACTCTGTGACCTGTTGGATAAAAGATCCCTACCATAGGGAGTGTAGGCGTAATCCCTTAATGATTTTTCCGTTATTACACCACAAGGTTCGTAATCTTCATTGATCACTGGTATAAGATTAATATTAGAATCTTTAAAAAGAGAAAAACATTGAAGAGGTGAATCTGTAATTCTCAAAGGCTCTAAAAATTTTATATGTTCAAGAATTAACTGTTTATCGTTCTTTATTCTGGTTAATTTTATCTCTTTTATGAATTCATACTCTTTTTTAATAACTTTTATATCGATCTGTGGTTTTTCTATAAAATAACCTTGAACAAAATGAAAACCCATATCTCTACATTCCTTAAACTCCTCTTCAGTCTCAATGCCTTCAGCAATAAGTTTAATACCAAGCTTTGAACATAGACTAACGATATGCTCAACAAACAATCTTTTTTTCGCATTTTTATTGATCTCATTTATAAAAAATCTATCTATCTTCACAAAATCTGGTTCTAAATGATAAATATATTCTAGTCCCGAAAATTTCACTCCAAAATCATCTATGGCAATCTTAAAACCTTGCCTCTTATAATGACTTATAACCCTTAAAATAAAATCTGAACTATCAAGATAATGCCTTTCAGAAATTTCAAAACATATCTTATCTGTACCCCACCCAAATTCGTATAATATATCTAATGTTTTGCCGAATTCATAATCCTGGGAAGCCACCACCCTATTATCAAGATTGTAAAACAAAATCAGATCTTTGCCAAGATTAACTCCACTATTAATCAACTTATTTATAGCTTTTTTTCTTAATTTAATTTCCACATTAAAAAGTCTATTTTCAATAAAAGCATAGTCGAAAATCTCATTGATACTTTCAAAACCTGCTTCCTTGTAATTTCGTAATAGAGATTCGACTCCCATTACAATCCCATTATGAATATTTACAATAGGTTGATACGCGTGAGTTAAAATTTCAATCTTATTATCAAATTCCTTCAGTATATTCACCATATACTAAATCTCCTCCTCTTTTACATAAAAAGTTATCTTACTCCCTGTAACTTTACTTAATCCCGTATAAACAAGAACCAGAAAAAATATTACAATAATTAAGATAAACACATTACTACCCAATGAGACTTTCAAGGCCCTTGCAATATCATGATCAACAAAAACCACTTTCCTTAAGATAAAAGCAATTATTAAGCTATAGAATATAGTAATCATACTCATCCACTGATAGACGGAAAATTTCGATTCACCCCTATAATCAGCCCTAAAAAACTCCGAAAAAAGTCTAAAAAACTGCCCAATCATCACTGTAATTAAAAAGCTTGTTATGTAATAGCCGTAAAGGAATAAAATTATACCTATAAAAGCAGTGGTAACATATAATATCACAGCCATTCCTTGAACAGGTACAAGAGGTTCACCATCAAGGGAGCTGGCATAAGATACCTTTTTAGTTTTTCCAGTAAATACAACATTGATAATTTCAAAGAAACGTCTAAACCACCCATTTAATTCTTTCACAGGTTTTCCATAACAACAACCAAAACTCAAGCAAGCCAATCTACCAACACCTTCTCCTAAATTATAACTTATTGATAAAACTGAAATAATAGGCATAAGCATCTTCATAGTTTTCTCAATATCGTGATAGTAATGATTAAAAATTATTAAAAAAACAACAGGAGATATAATAGAACCCACAAAAGATGCACCACCAACAGTAAATGTATTCCTTTTACCTTCAACTATTCTGGCAACTATTTTCGAGGCAGGCATACATATAGACAATATTAGTATGATGGATAAAATGATATAGTTGTATGGGATATCAAAACCAGAGGTGAGAAAGATAAATATATAAACTCCCGTAATATAAGCCAATCCATTGATAATACCATAATATGTAATATTCATACCGATCCATTGGTTATCCGATACCTTTCTGACAGGTATCACTGCAAAAAATTGCCACCGTTCTTTATGTAGGTTCTTTATTCCAAAATATACTATAGAAATGAGATAGATACCAAGAACCGATATAAAGATAACCTTTTCCATAATCACCTCCTATTAAATGGCATAGGCTATTGTGGATCTAACCTTTAAATCCACCTCAACTAAAGGTTTCTTAAAACCTTCAGTAAACCTACTTTTTACATCCAATCTATTACAATGCATCAAGATATCGTAGCAGAAACGCACCCTATTCTTCTGGAAGAAAAGAATATCTGTACTACTTCCGGGTCTATATAAACTCTTAGGTTGTCCCTTTTTTACCCTCATTCCAAGCTTCATAGGTTGAGGAGATTCATACCCCACCTCTGAATAAGACTGCAATATATCACCTATCATCATTGCAACCACCTCAACCATAATAACCAAACCTATCCCTGTTCCACCATCTACATCTGTATCTATCACAGTAACAGTTCTTCTGTTTTTAGAATAAGGGGTTATTACATTAACAACTGCAGTAGGATTACATGAATGATAATCACCATCAACTATATAAAAGTCCCTTATAACTCCATCCACTGGAAAATGGTTATAATGATACTTATCTGGGGTCAATCTGAAAATGGCATAATCACCTTCTAAAAAAGATTCTACCCATTTCTCTACCCCAATCATTTCTTTCAAATCGAAAAACTTACCCTTTACAAAGAAAAGTGATGAACTATTAAGACTCCCCACAATCATCTTTGCATCCGCCGGTGAAACCACAGCATCCCCTCTATCCTCTATGGGGCGACATTCCCAGTATCTAATCTTCCTTTCAAAAATATCTCTTGCACTTTTGAAATGGGATATATCATCGCAACATTCATCAAGATTTATCTCCAGATCAGACAAGATCCTTTTAATACTCTTTTTAGATAATGGGATATCGTAATTGATAAATCCAAGTAATTTCGTTGTTCTGGAACTTACAATATGTTTAAAAATGAATGGAACATTTTCACGAATATCTGAATAGATATAATTTATAATTTTATCCCCATAAAGCTTTTCATCTGTAACTTTACCTGTTTCCCTTATAATATACTGATGATTCATAACAATCTCCTAACTATTCACAATCATTGTTTCCTCTTTTATTAAATCTTCACCTTTATTAAACAATTTATTGTACCAAACTGATATAATAATCAGCTTTAATAGAGATCTGATCTCTTTTAACCCTATATTATCATCCATTATACCAACCCAACATTTATCGATAAATCTATCGATATCGATATCTTTAAACTCTTCATAGAGATAAGCTCTCAAAGACTCATCATTCAATATATATTGTAAATCTTCTTTAAGAAATTTTACCCCCTCGTGCATATGTTTCACTTTAAGTTTAACTCGGTAAAACTCTTCAGCTTTAAGGTTAAACTCATCAGCATCGACATCAAATGGTGATTTTACACCGGCAAATCTACAGATCTTTTTTCGTAAACGATGTTCCACCCTTCTTTCTGGTTCATCCAACCTCTTTTCAAGGTCCCTTATGGTTTCTTGCATATTAAGCTCTTCGATAATGTCCATAGCATCTCTCTTAATTACGCTTAACAAACCTTTCTGATAATCCAAAAGATTCACTTTTAAAAACCCTTTATATCTGCGACTCACTTTAATATTTTTAGTGTCCTTAAGTATCATCTTCAGAAAATTATTCCCTGTAGCTTCATCGATGTTAAAGATATCTATACCAGCCGCGGCACCAAAAATAATCTGTCTCCTCTCACTTTCCACAGTTGGTGTATCTGGTATATCGGGATGCTTAACAATACCTAGCATTATATATTTATATGCTAAAGCTGTTATCAAAATTTGGAGATTCACTGCATGTTTAAGATCGATACCTACTTTATCAAATAAGCTATAAAATCTTCCTTCAAACCCAGAAAATCCATTTTGATGGTATAACCTTGGCTTATAAAGTGTATAAAACGACATATCTTTATGGAATGCCCCCATATTCATCAGATCTTCCTTAAGCCTGATTTCGTTATCCAATGTACCATCAAAAGCTGGCGATTCTTCAGTACTCATTAGAGCCATAAAATAATCTATTAACCTGTAATCTGGCACATAATCACCTTTTAGATTAAAGATCTTTTTAGTTTTCTCATCAAGCCAGTTATAACCCACTGGTGTAATCTTCTGACCTAAGAAATTTATACCAGCCTTCTTTTGCCATCTTCTCCACAACATTCTTAGATGTGTATAATCAAGTTCATGGGGTAAAAATCCCAATACAATTTCAGGGTGAAACTCTTTAAAACCTATACGGTAACATGAAGCGGAATAATTACCTATAAAAAGTGGTAAAAAATGCTCCACAATTTTAACCGACAGATCGGCATAATATTTCTCCAACTTTCTCCCCATCCCCACCTTATCATTTTTGATATATTCTGTAATGAGTTTACTGCCGATACTTATATGAACCCCATTATTTGATAAGGATGTGTTAGAGGTATTGGGCATCATAACTAAGTTGCCGTTAAAAAAGCCAGCTTCTTTTAATTTTGTGAGGGTATTCAACCTGCTCCTACTTAAAATAATATGACATAAAGCCATATACTCCTTTTTATCCTCACCTTTATCCCAACCTGAAAGGCAAGGATTCATAAATAGCTCCCTATAAAAATTGTCAGATATAATCTCATTCAATTTTTTCTGTTTCACTGGTGGTAAAGGTGATTTATAGACATCTACCCTTTGACCATACCTTATCAATTCAAACTTTTTATGTGCATATTCCACAAGTAGTTGTGTAAACAGGAACATCACTGAATTTTCTTTGGCAAGAGCATAACCGACATCGGCAGATTTTTCAGAGTCTATGACAAAAAAAGAGGATAATTCCGGTGAAGTATTATCATTTATATAATGTTTTATCATCCCTAATCCTGTTTCAATAAATCTTGATGTTCTATCATTTTCTGTAATCATATAATCCACTATAGCCAATTTAAAGAGATAGCTGATGGGAATCCGTATAAACTGCTCACCTTTTATTGTAATAAAGAATTTTGTTGCATCACTTCTATACCCCTCATCAGGTCTTCTTTTATCCTTCAAAAGATCCTTCATAAATATCTGAAAGGCATCTGGTGATATTTTATATACCGGGACCCTCACCCAACTGTTATCCCAAATTTTATCTTTATCGGATAGATATCTGTTAAGCATCTCTTTACTTGTGGCTGAGGTATCAACCACCTGCACCCGTCTAACAACATTCTTATAATATTTAGAGTTAATTATAATCTGAGGTAGATCCACATCGGATGGATCACCTTGAACAGAAGTATGTAGCTCTGTTTCTATCCCTGCAGTAATATCCCCAAAATGAAACGGTGATTTCGGAAAGATCTTGGCTAAGTTTATAACATTCTTCATAAGTCCACCTTCAAAAATTTTCATATCGTGATTATTTAATAAATCTGAAATGTAATGGGATAATTAAAAAAATGTAAAAAAAACATTAAAGTTTCATCAAAATTAACCTATATTTTTTATATATTCTTTTTACTTTTCTTTATCATCTCTTTGATCTTTTCTCCACATTTTAAACCTATAAATTGTAAAAACAGAGGGAGACAATTATGGGATGTAAGACCTTTATTTTAGATACCAATGTAATGCTACATTCACCATTGTGCCTTGAAACATTTGAAGATAACAATATAATAATCCCAGCCATCTGCATTGAAGAGTTAGATAAGTTTAAAAACCTCTATGACCTAAAAGGTTTCTATGCAAGGGAATTTATACGAAATTTCGATCGTATCAGACAAAATGGCGACCTGATTCAAGGTGTTGCTCTATCAAATGGTGGAAAAGTATTTGTCAGATACTTAAAAAATGATATACCACTTCCATACGATTTTGATATAAACAGATCAGATAATCTAATACTCAAAGTTGCTCTACAATCAAAAGAGGAGTTTGATAAAGATATTATATTGGTCTCAAAAGATACAAATCTAAGGATAAAGGCCAGTATTTTAAATATTAAATCTGAAGATTACTACCATGACAAGAGCAATAATCATTTTACCCACTACAATGATTGTTTTACAACAGATGACGAAATTATTGAATCATTTTACAAGAAAAACGAAATTGAAAGAGAAAAGTTAAGCACAAACAATATACCATTAGAAAATGGATACAGAAAAAAATACTGCTTACTAAAATCTTTTGACAATGATAAGAAAGGGGTACTGATTAAATATAATTCTTTAACAGATAAATATCAGAAATTGGAAGAGATAGATGGTTTAATGGGAGTAACCCCCACCAATTATCAACAAAAATTTTTTGTAGATGCTCTATTCGACAATAACATAAAAATTATATTTGCAATAGGTATAGCAGGTACAGGTAAAACCCTTCTATCGATTGCTGCAGGATTAACACAGGTAATGAATAAAAAATTCAAAAAACTTGTAATTAGCCGTTCTCCTGTTCCGATGGGTAGAGATATAGGTTATCTGCCCGGTGATATCTATGATAAGCTCGATCCATGGTTAAAACCGATATATGATAATATAGATCTAATTTTAGAAAATATTACCAAATCTTCAGAGGTTAAGGATAAATACGATTCTAAGATCTATTCAGATATAACCTTAGAATATCTTAGAAACTCTAATCTAATAGAGGTTGAGGGTTTGACGTATATCAGAGGTAGAACCTTTCATAATTCATTTATAATAATAGATGAAGCCCAAAACTTAACTCCTCATGAGGTAAAAACAATAATAACTCGCGTTGGAAAAAACTCCAAAATAGTTTTAACTGGAGATATATATCAGATGGATAACCCATATGTTGACGAAAGGGATAATTGACTTACCTATGCAAGTGATAGATTCAAAAAAGTGGACAGTGATCTTGCCACAACAATATATCTTACAAAATGTGAAAGAAGTGAAGTTTCAAAGATCGCAGCTACTATTTTATAAAGGGGTAGAAGATGATTAAAGTGGATCTACATGTACATTCCAAATATTCAAAAAAACCTACTGAATGGTTTTTAAAAAGGATAGGTGCAGCAGAATCGTATACAGATATAGATTATTTATACAATAGTCTAAAAAGCCGTGGTATGGATCTGGTGACAATAACAGATCATAACACAATAAAAGGTTGCCTAAAATTGAAAGAAAAATACCCAAACGATACCTTCATCAGCGTTGAATCCACAGCACATTTCCCAGAAGACAACTGTAAGGTACATATTTTGATATACGATATAGATGAAAAGATCTTTTCAGAGATTGAGAAATTAAGGTACAATATCTATGACCTAAGAGATTTTCTGGCAGATAAACAGATCCCACATTCAGTTGCTCACCCTTTATACTCTGTAAATAACAAGTTAACTATAGACCATTTAGAAAAATTGATCCTACTATTCGATATTTTTGAGGTTTGTAATGGTTGTAGAGGTGATATTTATAATAAAAACATCTTTGATACCTTATCAAAACTCACAGAAAACGATATTGCAAGAATCTACGATAAACACAAAATAGAGCCAAGAAGTAAAACCCCATGGATAAAAGGTTTTACAGGGGGCTCCGACGATCATTCAGGGCTACTAATGGGTAAAACTTACACCATATCGGAAACCGCCAATAATATTACCGAGTTCATCATCGATCTAAAAAGTCTTAAAACAAAAGCTACAGGTTATTCTTCAGATTTCTACACCCTCGCTTTTAATATTTACAAGATAGCCTACGACTACACCCATAAAAATAGAGTGGTAAATTTTGCAGGTGGATTAATAGAAGAAATTACCAAACATCTAACCGATCATAAAAAACCTACATTCTGGGAAAAGATAAAATTAAAAAGATTTAAGAAAAAAAGTAACCTACATCGCCTTTTATCAGATTTCATATTTCAGTTAAAAGAGATCCCCCATAACGATATGGATAAAAGGCTCAATCTATTCTATGACATAATTACAAAAATCTCCGACTATTTTCTAAAAAGCTTCTTTAACGAAATTAAGGATAAAAAATCGATCTCTCTGGATAATCTATACCGTTCCATCGCCTCCACATCACTGGGTATCTTTATTACAATACCATTTTATTCATCCTTCAAACATATGTTTCGGGATAGATATTTAATCGACGATTTTAAAAGTAAATTTGAAATAAACCCCTCTTGTAGAATCAAAAGGATAGCCTGGTTTACCGATACAATAAACGATCTCAACGGAGTATCGGTAACACTAAAAACCATAGCCAATATCAGCTCCCAATCAGGTTACCCTTTAAAAGTTTTCGGTTCCATCACAGAAGAGGAGTTCACTTCTGAGATACCTGATAATTTCATAAACATAGATCCTATTTTTAAGTTTAAACTTCCTTATTATAACAAATTAACAATCAAAGTCCCCTCAGCCTTAAAAATGCTAAAAGCTGTTTATGAGTTTTCACCTGATGAAATTTATGTATCAACACCAGGTCCTATCGGTTTACTTGGTTTGATACTTGGAAAAATAATGAATATAAAAACTATAGGTATATATCATACCGATTTCACCCATGAAATTTATGAAATATCTGAGGATGAAAATCTAAGCTCCACCGTCGAACAATTTACAAACTTTTTCTATAATAACTTCGATGAAATAAAGGCGACATCTAAAAGTTATATTAAATCACTAACGAATAGAGGACTAAAAGAGGAGAAGTTAACGATTTTCCGAAGAGGTATAGACACCAATCTCTTCAAACCATTATATAAAAGAACTCACGATAGCTCCATAAAACTACTTTATGCAGGCCGTATATCAAAAGACAAAAATGTCGATTTTGTTATACTGATATTTGATAAATTGAAAGAGATATACCCCGATTTAAAAATCAAACTTTTCATCGCTGGTGATGGACCCTATAAAGATAAATTAAAAAATAGATGTAAAGATAAAGATATCTTCTTCACCGGTAAACTAAAAAATACTGAACTGGTAAATTATTACAATATGTCTGACATATTCCTTTTCCCAAGTAAAACTGATACCTTCGGCATGGTTGTCCTCGAGGCTCAAGCCTGCGGTTTACCTGCAATCGTTTCTGATAGAGGTGGACCAAAAGATATTGTTCAAGATAAAATAACAGGTTTTGTGGCAAAAGCAGACGATTTAGAAGATTGGTTGAACAAAATATCTATAATTATCCATTGGAAACGAAACGATAATATTAAATACGAACAACTTAAATATAATGCAGCAGAACATGTTAGAAAAAATTATAACTGGGATCAGATTCTTGAAGATATCTTCTTCCGTTACCCTAAAAAAGCTTTGGAGTATACCGTATGAGTTTAAAAGATATCTCCTCTAT
The DNA here is from genome assembly GCA_036574145.1 of Deferribacterales bacterium. Taxonomy (GTDB): domain Bacteria; phylum Chrysiogenota; class Deferribacteres; order Deferribacterales; family Calditerrivibrionaceae; genus Calditerrivibrio. The sequence goes on from JAINCL010000240.1 coordinate 13,882, forward strand.
TATAAAAACAATCTTTACCAGCAGATCACCGAAACAGTTGATCGTACAGATCCATGATCATTGTAATGCCACATGCCCTCAATGTGGTATGAATAAATACAGCAATTTCAAAAGATATAGCTTAAATGTTAACGAAATAAAAAATATAATAGATAAAGCTGCAGAAAATGGTGTAAAAGCTCTATCTTTTACCGGTGGAGAACCACTACTAAGGGAGAAAGAGCTGTTTTACCTGATAAAATATGCTAAATCTAAAGGTATCAAATATACAAGAACAGGCACAAATGGCTTTATCTTTTTAAATCATCAAAAATCTGATTTCGATAAAAAAATTAGCATATTAGCTGAACAGATTAAGGAATCTGAATTATACACCTTCTGGATAAGCATAGATACATGGGATATTGAAAAACATGAAATAAATCGTGGTTTAATAGGTGTAATCAAAGGTATAGAAAAAGGGTTAAAGATTTTTGAAAAGTATGGTCTTTATCCATCTGTCAACTTAGGTATAAATAGATTAATTGAAATACCATCCATAAGATATTATAATAATTGCACTTTTATTCCGGAAGCGTTTTTTAATAATTACAGATTGGGTATAGGTAAGTTTTTCCAATTTGTAACAGAGCTCGGTTTCACAATCGCTAATGTCTGTTACCCCATGAGCTTTGAAGGTGCAGTTTACAAAGCAGAATCATCAGATTATATTGTCAAATATAACGATATCGAAAAATTATATCTTTTTAAAGCATTATATGAAACAATACCCCAATTTCGAGATAAAATAAGGATATTTACCCCATTAAGTTCACTTTATATTTTAATTAATCAGTATAAATATAATCAACCATCAGCAATAGGATGTAGAGGTGGTAAAGACTATTTTTATATAGACTCCAAAGGTGATCTCTATCCATGCGGTTTCCTTTCTGAATATAACTACGGTAAAGATTACACTTTTAAAACTCTTTTACAACACGAATGTACAGAATGTGACTGGGAATGTTTTAGGGACCCATCCCATCTATTTCATCCATTGATAGCATTTAATAATAACCTAATGAAGCTACCTTTTTATTACATCAAAAATAACAGATTCTACAAAAACTGGCTATCAGATATCTTTTACTATAAAAAATCTAACTTCTTCAACATGCATAAACCTATGAGATCAATAAACTGAAAAAAACTTTTAAAATAAAACATACCTTATACTTTTCATAGGTTTGAAAAATCATTAATTATCATTACATTAAAATCTTACCTGTTATAATATTGTAAAATTTATTTTAAAAAGTTGCATAACATACAAAAATATAATTAAATTAAAATATGAAAGAATACAATCTCTATATAACAGAAAAAAATAACAGTATGTTTCTCATATTAGAATATCTTATAATATTTTACTGTATACCTCTTCTCTTTACCTTTTTAGTTAGAACAACCCCTTTACCATTAATCATTTTGGGTGGCATCTTAGGTTTTTACTTTTTAAAAAAAGATGACAATTTCGATATCAAACATCTATACAAAATACCTCTTAAACCATCTGTGCTTATTAGAATTATTTTACAGTTTATTCTATTTTCAATACTACTGTACTATCTTATAATTACATATTTCCCCAATTACCTATTCTATTTTCTCAAGAAAGATATCATCTTATGGCTAAAAATAGTTCTTATATACACTTTTGTAGCTGTATATCCCCAGGAGATCATTTATAGAGCTTTTATCTTTAATAGATATAGAAAAATAATCAATAATGAAAAAAATCTTGTACATATCAGCTCTTTTGCATTTGCTTTTGGACATTTAATCTATCTAAACCCTTTTTCCGTTATACTATCACTTATTGGTGGTTATATATTCTCATTTACTTATCTTAATACTAAATCTGTATTTCTGGTTTATATTGAACATTTACTATATGGCTTACTTTTATATACAATAGGTTTCGGTAATTTTTTCTATTCAGGTATTTTATAGATATTTATAGAGGTGAAAATGTTAAAGGTTATATTTATATGCACCGGCAATTCCTGCAGAAGTCAAATGGCCGAAGGATTGGCAAACAGTTTATATGGCGATATTTTAAAAGCATACTCAGCTGGTTCAAATCCAGCAGGTTACGTTCACCCATTAGCCATAGATGTCATGAAAGAGATAGGTATTGATATATCAGGTAATATTTCAAAAAAACTCGACACATCTAACTTATCAGATTTCGATTACGCCATTACAGTATGTGGCGAAGCCAATGAGGCATGCCCCAATATCCTTACTAATTGTAAAAAACTCCATTGGGAGATAAAAGATCCAGCAAGATTTGAAGGTAGTTTAGAAGATAAAATGAATTTTTTTAGAATCATTCGTGATGAAATTAAAGAAAGAATTATAAGCTTCGTAAATGAAGTTACAAAAAAAATAGGGTAGTTTAAAACTACCCTTTAACCGAAAACTATTTTGCCATGTAAGCTTCAATGGTTTCCTTATCTGGTGCTTTAATGGTTACACCATGTGGACCAGCCGAAATCATTGTTATATGTTTTGCAAGCTCACCATCCTTCAAGAAAGCTTCAAGATTTTTATCCCCCTCTTTAAAAACCCACAATCTGTTATCAATTACCTTTGTGTAAAATCCGGGTTTGGAAAAATCGTACTTAGAGTAATCCACCTGAACAACTTTCTCATCATCTTGCTGAGACACCGCTTCATTTTTTACTGCACATCCTGCGCCAAACATCATTAAAACTGTTCCCAATACGACTAATTTTTTCATAAAACCTCCAAAAGTTTTTTTTTAGCCAAAACGACCTGTTATATAATCCTCTGTTTCTTTTAACTTAGGTTTTTTAAATATATTTACTGTATTACCATACTCCACCAATCTCCCCATATACATAAAAGCTGTGTAATCACTAACTCTTGCTGCCTGTTGCATATTATGTGTTACTATAACCACTGTATAACTTCCCCTAAGTGAAAGGATAAGATCCTCTATCACCATTGTAGCAAGAGGATCCAAAGCTGAACATGGCTCATCCATCAATACCACCTCAGGCTCAGGAGCAATAGCTCTTGCAATACATAGTCTTTGCTGCTGCCCCCCGGATAATCCAAGTGCATTATCCTTTAAACGATCCTTTACTTCATCCCATAAACCAGCTTTAGTCAAAGATCGCTCACAAACCTCATCAAGTATAGATTTTTTCTTCACCCCATCAATCCTAAGGGGATAGACCACATTATCATAAATACTCATAGGAAAAGGATTCGGTTTCTGTGCAACCATGCCAAGTTTTTTTCTGAGCTCTGATAGATCAACAGCTTTATCATATATACTTTCATTATTAAGGTAGATATCACCATCTACCCTGACATTATCCAGAAGATCATTTAACCTATTAATACATCTTAATAATGTCGATTTACCACACCCAGATGGACCTATAAGAGCAGTAACTTTATTTTTCGGTACATCCATCGTTACATTAAAAAGTGCCTGTTTTTCTCCATAAAAAAGTGAAAGATCTTTTATAGATATAATCATCTCTTCATTTTCTAAAAGTGGATCGTAAACTGTTTTTGCAATACTATTTTCATCGATTTTTAATGTTAAGCTCATACTTTTCTCCTAAAAAATACTACCTATAAATTTTTTCCTTAATCTATTACGTATGTATATAGCCACTACATTCAAAACAATAACAATAATTATGAGGAGTAGTGTCGTAGTATATACCATCGGTATTGCAGCATCACTGTTTTGGCTCTGGAAACCAAGATCAAAGATATGAAAACCAAGATGCATAAAACTTCTCTCAAGATGCACAAATGGAAATAACCCATCTATCGGCATCTCAGGGGCAAGCTTAACAGCACCCACAAGCATAAGTGGAGCAACTTCACCAGCTCCCCTTGACATTGCAAGTATAAATCCTGTCATGATACCAGGCATCGCCCTCGGCAAAACGATATACCTTATTGTCTGCCATTTGGTGGCACCACACGCATATGAACCTTCCCTTAAAGAATTTGGCACAGCATTAATAGCCTCTTCCGTGGATACAATAACCACCGGTAAAGTCAAAAGTGCCAATGTAAGTGATGCCCACAATATACCACCTGTCCCAAAAGTTGGGTTTGGCAACTTAGCCTCATAAAAGATATTATCAATTGAAGCTCCCACCGTATATGCAAAAAACCCAACACCAAATACTCCATAAACTATCGATGGAACACCGGCAAGATTATTAATCGCTATCCTTAACATACTTATGATTTTTCCACTTTTAGCATACTCCTTCATATATATCGCTGCAACCACTCCAAATGGAACCACAAAAATACTCATAAGTAGCGTCATCACAATTGTTCCGAAAATTGCAGGGAAAACACCACCTTCACTATTAGCCTCACGTGGATCATCTGTTAAAAATTCAACCCATCTATCGAAATATATTCCCATTTTGTCCATCAAGCTTAGATCATTACCCCTATAACCTCTAACAATCTCAAAAAGTTTTACATCCTTCTCTCTGCCGTCGGCTGTCTTAAATGTTATCGAGTATCTTTCATACTTATTTTTTAGCAGAGCAATTTTATCTATATAACTATCATATTCTTTTTTACTCCACTCCATAAATCTTTCAAAATCCTTCTTAACGATCAAATATTCTTTTTCAATCTCGGAAATTTTACCTTTGTCTCCACTGAGTTTAGCTTTTTTTAACTTCAACTCTACTTTCCTATACTTCAACCTCTCTTTTTCTATTAGATGATTTAATTTCCCAATCTGCTTTTTCTCAATATTAACTTTCTGTTTCCATAATCTTCTCATCTCATCATGATATTTATCATAATTTTTCAAAATCCCATCTATATTATCTGCAATTACTTCATCACCAATCTTAAATTTATACGGAAATCCATAAAACCTACCCCACTCAAGCCTTTCAAGTACCATTGCATATTTAGGTTTAGACTCTTTTACAATTTCAGAATCCTTTAGCCATTTAAAATGCTCATTTGTCAATTCAAAATTACCTATTCTAACCAGATATCTAACTCCATAAACTTTCTCATCTTTATCAGCAGAACTCTGGATAACGTACCTCTCCCTTTTTGTTACTTCCCCCATAAACTTTTCACCTTGTACAGTCTCAAAATAAGAGATAGGGTCTGGCCAAAAATTTGCAATTCCATTTCTAACTATGAAATATATAAGAAAAATAATCATCAAAAGGGCAACCAACATCCCACCACCAGTAAGCCAGAGCATCGGCTCACCCTTAGACTTAAAATATATTTTATAATTTGTTCTGGTAAATCTACTCATCAAATATACCTCTCATTATAACTGACTCGATTTTTTACGGTATCTAATTCTTACTAATTCAGCTATTGTATTTACAATAAAAGTCATAATAAATAGCACAAGGGCAGCGAGATATAAGATTCTATAATGAGTACTACCTATAACTGCTTCAGGTAGTTCAACTGCAATATTGGCAGATAATGTTCTAAATCCAGAAAATATATTCATATCTATAATCGGCGTATTACCTGCCGCCATAAGCACTATCATCGTCTCTCCTATTGCACGCCCAAACCCTATCATTATAGCCGAGAAAATACCACTCGCAGCAACCGGCAGTACTATATTGACTGCTGTCTGCCATATTGTTGCCCCTGTTGCCAGAGATGCACTTCTTAAATGTTCAGGTACAGCCCTTAACGCATCTTCCGATACTGTATAAATAATAGGTATAACAGCAAAACCCATCACAAATCCCACAATCAAAGCATTTCTTTGCACATATGTACCCATAATCCTCTCAATAAAAGGTAGATCACGTCTTAAATCCAAACCGATTTTAGTAATTATATATGCAATCAAAAATGTTGTCAGTATGGTAAAAAAAGTTAGAACTAAAAATTTTATCACTTCTATCACAGCGGCTGCATTATAAGATCTCCCTTCAAGGATATTTTCATAAAAACCATACAAAAATCTCCTATAGACATAAATTGTTAGAATCAATCCTAAAGGTGTCAAAACGATAAACCACCCACCAAGTGGTGAATACTCATAATTCTGTAGCCAGTACTTGAAATCATTATAAAATAAAATCTTCTCAGCAATTCTTGCTAAATTTACCCCCAAAAAAATCCCCAATGGTAAAGCAAAAATTAGAATCATAAAAATCCTATATCTACTTAGGTAATTAAATAGGTCCTTAGGAAGTATCTGAATTATATTTCCCAATAATAACATGGAAAAAGGGACCATAAACAAACAACCTATTAGACTCAACACCACATTTTCAACAAGGGGTGAAATAATCAACCCAGCCAGAAAACCTAAAACTACTGACGGTAATGATGCCATTATCTCTATAGTGGATTTAATACTGTTTCTATATTTTTTATTTACAAACTCACTGGTATAAATTGCAGCCAGTATAGCTATAGGTATTGCAAACAACATTGCAATTATTGTTGATTTTATAGTTCCAAAAATCAAGGGGATCAAACTAAATTTTGGTTCAAAATCATCACTACCACTGGAAGACTGCCAGACATACTCCCCTTTACTTGTCAACTCATATTGAACTCTACCGAAAAGTGTTTTTAAGCTCACTTCAGGGTGTGGAACATTAAAAGAATAACTACTATACCTATCTTCCGATATTAAAAAGATCTTATCGTTTTTCTGATTCATTAATATCAATGAAGCTTTAAACTCTTCCCTACTCTGAAACAATAAGTTTTCAGATGTCATATGAAAAATAGAAAAAATACCATCACCATTTAAGACAGCAAACGATTTATCCCTTTGGGAAGGGTAGATAAATTTAACATCTGAATCTGATCCTGTATAGAATTTATGAATATTGGTGAAGATATAATTGTTTTTATTGAGCTTATCCTCTGTAAGCCACCAGGTTGTAACATAACCTTTATCATCTCCTATTAATATTGTATTTCGTCCAATGAGGAAATCTAAATAGGTAATCTTTCTATTTTCCAGAATTTTCTTATCTTCAGTTATCTTCAGATCATCAAGATTTCGAGCATCAATATTTATAAACCTTCCATCTTTAAAGAATATAAATATCCCGTTACCAGATGAGTTTATCTTTGAATAATCTGGGTAACCGCTTTTAAAATAATCCTTTAAATCAATACTTTTATCTTCTATCTCTTTATTATTCTCACCTGTTAAAATGTTTTCTTTTATCTGTATATGAATTATATGTAACAAACCATCATCTGTTATAGCTACAATCGAACTTTCTCTATCCTGAAATATCCCGTCAACAAGAATAATTCTATTATTAAGTTTTAATAATTCTTTAGTTGTTATATCTATCTTATACGTATTCTTTTTACCATTTTTATACTCAACCAGATAATCATTTTCCACTACAAATTTATCTTCATTTTTTGTACCCTCTAAATCAGATTCCATCTCTTCTCTTTTAAACGATATATCTGCCTCAATAATACGACCATCTGTAGTTCCGAAAATATAGCTGCGATTTTTGGAATTATAATTAAATGTGCTTAAAGTTTCATCAAGTGGAATTTTAGATAATATTTCCCCTGTTGCCAATGATATTACATCTATCATCTTACCATCGAATATAACACCTGTTACACCATACTCATCCACTATCCCATGAACAGGGTTTATTTTATCTTTCAATACGATTTTATTTTGAAATTTAGTATCACCTTTCTGAAACAATGGTAAAACAGTGTAAAACAAAAAGAAAAATACAAGTAAAACGGCAAAGATCGTCCCTATCCCTCCAATTGAGATAGTATACTTTGCAACTTTATCTATTATCTTTTTTTTAATTTTATAGCTTTTATCCATAAACCTTCCATAAAAATAATTTAAAAGTGATGGGGTATAATAACCCCATCAGATAATGCATATTAAAACCGAAATTTAGATAATTCCTGTTTTGCAATATTGTTTGTAATTGGGTAATAACCATCCTTTACAACAACTTCTTGCCCTTGTTTACTGAAAATAAGCTTTAAGAATTGACCCCTTAAAGGATCTAACTTCTCTCCAGGTTTGTAGTTTATATAAACATACAAGAACCTCGAAAGAGGGTAATCACCTGTATATGCATGGGAAGCCTCAGCTGGAATACATTTACCACCTTTTTTCTCAGCAAGAGGTACTGCTTTTACACCTGCTGTTTTATAACCGATACCACTATAACCTATTCCATATCTATCGTTTGTTACAGCTTGAACCACCGATGAACTACCAGGCTGCTCTTTCACACTATCTTTATAATCACCATTTTTAAAAACATGTTCTTTGAAAAATCCGTAGGTCCCGGAAGCAGAGTTCCTACCATATAAGCTTATAGCCTTATTGCTCCATTCACCTGTTAACCCAAGATCTCCCCATGTGGTTATATCCTTACCAAACCCTCTCTTTCTTGTTTTCGAAAATATAGCATCCACCTCTTCAAGAGATAAACACTGAATTGGGTTATCCTTATTAACATAAACAGCAAGCATATCTATAGAGGTTCTTAATCCCAATGGTTTATAACCATACTTCTTTTCAAAATCATCGATCTCTTTCCCTTTCATAGGTCTTGACATCGGACCAAATTGAGCAGTCCCAGAAATTAATGCAGCTGGAGCTGTAGAAGATCCTTTACCTTCAATCTCAATTTTTACATTTGGGTAGTAGCTATTATACTTCTCTGCCCAAAGTGTCATAAGATTATTCATCGTATCTGACCCAACACTTTTGATATTACCCGATACACCCTTGATAGGTTTATATGTGGGTAGATTTTTATCCACACGCACACTATCTGCCATGACAACATTAGCTCCCATAGTTAACATTAGAGCTGTCAATACTATAAATTTTTGCATTATCAAACCTCCTTATTATTTAGTGACACAAAGATACATGCTGCATGTTATGAAACATTCCAAAAATTATCAAATTTTTGTAAAATCCAAGAATTTTAAATATCTTGACAATCTAATTGATTAGAATTATTTTGTTAAATTATGTATATACGAGGTTAATATGGATGTTATCGAAGCAATAGAAACAAGAAGAAGTATAAGAACATTTAAAAATGATAAAATAGAGCCAGAAAAAATAGAAAAGCTACTATCACTTGCTATGTGTGCACCATCTGCAGGTAATGAGCAGCCTTGGCACTTCATTATCGTTGATGATGAAAAAATAAAGAACGACATCGCCACTATACACCCCTATGCAAAGATGTTATTTGAAGCCCCTATGGGTATCATAGTATTAGGAGATGTAAACCTCGAAAAGTACAAAGGTTATTGGATTCAGGATTGTACAGCAGCTATTATGAATATACTTACTGCAGCTCCAGCCTTTGACTTACAAACAGTATGGTGCGGTATCTATCCAACAGAAGAGAGGGTCAAAGAGATAAGAGACTACTTCAAACTTCCCGAAAATATAATTCCACTTGCATTAATTGTTATAGGGTATTCTGACAGAAAAGGGTTTAAGGTTGATAGATTTAAGAAAGAGAGGGTACATTACAATAGGTTTTAAATCTTTCGATCAAAAACATTAATATTATTTTTCTCTAAAAACTTATTTTCCAGAGAAAGATCCACCACTTTTTTATTTATCTCTTTTTTAATATTTTGTTGGCAATTTTTTAGGTGATCGACTAACTTGTTATGTTTAACAACCAGATTATTAAATAATTGAATATCATCATTATCCAAACCAGCATCAGAAATCTGCATTATCTGATGGATAAAATTATTATACCGATTGAGCATCTCTTCAAATCTATCTATATCCTTATTTTGAAGTATCTCATCGGCAATATCCATCACTTGCTTAAATATAACGTTAAACTCCACAGACATAATAAATATATAACTTTATTACTTATGTAGGTCAATGATATTTTTTGATGAATGATTGTTTTGTTTATTCTGGTTAAGCAGTTTCATTGTCTTTTTCCAATGCTGTTCATTAGTTTCCAAGCTTCTTCAACAATTTTGTAGAAACAGACGCAATGATACTGTATAGTTTTCAAACTACTCAGGCTGTAAAAATCGATGATCACTCCAAACTACTCAAAAGGATAGAACTTCAATACTCTGTTAGTATCAACCTTACCATAAAGATTTTCAGGCAGATTCTTTTCACTTCCAAACAGATCTTTTAGTTTATCTACTACCTTTAATGCATCTTCATGATTACTTACAATACCATTTTTGGCTGCAAGTATGTTTTCTTCCCTCACCTTCAGAAAGTCGATCAACGTCTTATCAGATTTCACAGTTTTAGAGCTGTCATCCTTTTCACCTTCTGAAGATACTTTAGGAGGCGAACCTCTTTTTTCAAGCTTTAGAAGCCTATCCTTTAGATTAATTATGGAGTTATCTCCACCTATTACCATAAATTTATCCCGCTATATTTAATTTAATGTTTTCCATCTGCTTCTGTGATTCTTTATTCTGGGATTCTTCCCTAACGATTACCTCTTTCCAAGCATCTCTCAATGTTTTGAGAATACCAAGTACAGGAGTTAATTTCTCAGGATCTTTTGTTTTATTGGCTTCCACAAGTTGCCATATTAGGAAATCGTATAATTTAAAAAGATTTTCTGCAATTTCCCCAGCTTCCATATTTAATGTGCTTAAAAGTTCATATATTATGTTCTCTGCCTTCATAATATTCTCATGGGTAGCCACAATATTCTTTTCTTGAGCATATTTTATTGCATTTGAAACAAATTTTATAGCACCATCATAGAGCAACAATACAAGCTTACCCTTTGTGGCACCCTCAATCTCATTTTTTAAATAAGTTTTGTATGCTTCATTCATATAATCCTCCAACATACCTATTGATTACTGCCTGATAAATTTGCTAAAATTCCAGATAAGGCATTACCCCTTTCCTGTAATCTTGCCAATTGAGATTCCATATTACTAAAAGCTTTCCACATTCTTTCAAAATAGTTCTCTACCCTTTTTTCGGTTTTATCCATATTCTCTGCAAGGGTGTATAACTCACGGTCAAGAGAACCATAAGGTTTTATCTTGTTATATATCAGTCCATTTACACCAACAAACTCATTCACCTTATCTTCATATACCCTTGCCCAACCTTTTCCATTTGTGCTATTTTCTGAGAAAAATTTGTAAAGATCATCGGAAAAATTAACGATTGCATTTGTAAGGGTGCTATTATCATTCAGAGCTGATTTAATAGTATCCAAGTCTGTACTATCAACCACAAGCATACCCTTCTTTAAAATATCAAGATTTCCATCACCTGCCACTTTTAAACCTATTTCAGAGAGGTTTTTATATCTGCTGGTTATTCCAGTCAAATTAGAAAACAGACTTGCTCTCAGGGAGGATTTGAGCTGTCTGAATTCTGAGCTCTTCCTAATTATTTCATAACTATTAAAAGTCTTCCATTTCTCTTCGTAATCCTTCACCTCCTCGGCACTCATTTGACTCCTTTTATCATCTGTTAAAGCTTCCAAATATGCTTTATCTTCCCTTTTTAATTCTGGTGGTGTCAATCTTTGAGTCAGTTCATTATAATTTTTAATAAATGATGCAAGGTAATTTATAGCTTTAGACTTATCCACGTTAATATCTATTGTAACTGTCTCAGCACTTGAAGATTTTATATTCAATGTAACACCGGTTATTATATCATCTATCGTATTTGTAGCTCTTGAATAATCTATACCATCAACATTGACAATTGCATATTGTCCAGCATACCCTAGCGACTTAGTTACAGTTTGTTGATCTGTTAGATTTGTTGCCACAAGAAAATCACTTGTATCAGAAGGTGAACCTAACGATATCTTATCTATCCCAGTTGTAGATACAAGGTTAATTTTATCCCTTATAGGATCGTAACTTCCCTTTACACCTGCCCCAGAATTATTAATTTTATACAATACATCATTAAGAGAATCATTCGTTACATCAACATAAATCGATATACCATTAATAGTAAATATACCGCTTGAAGGTGAAGATGTGAACCCAGCCTGATTGAGTTTGGAAGTAGGATCAATGGTTCCAGCTGTTTTACCGATAACAGTTTGGGCACCAGAAGCAGCCGTAAGTTTCATTATGGAAAGGATATTACTTGTATCAGAATAATCACCCAGGCTAATAGTAGTAGCACCTTTGGTTGTAGACCTCAGTTCAAACTGATCAGTGGATGTATTATAAGTTGCAACAACACCAGCACCAGAAGAATTTATTAAAGCCAATAAACCATCCACAGACAACTGAGTATAGTCAGTTATTGTGATTTTTTTACCATTTATCGTAAATGTTCCATTTGTAGCTGCAGATGGAGCCACGCTAAAACCTGAATTTTGTAAACCTACTACTGAGGTATCAATAGATGACCCAGAACTTGGATCAGCACTGTATATCGTAGTATAGGTTGATGCTGAAACTTTTAATGAACTATCTTGGGCAATTAGCATTGTCCCTGTTGTAAAAGTTGGTGCATTAAATGTAACTCCCGATATTAAACCACCATTAGAATGATTAATTTTAGAAAGAAGGTCATTTAATGAACCAGCCACATGATATTTTTTCATTTCTGAAACATTTGAAGAAGTTACTGATGATAACCCAAGTTCGCTCTGTAAAGTTCCACCAATAACATTAAAAGAAAGATTTTCGGTTGTGGTATTGTAAAAAGCTATTTTCCAGTTACCTGAACTGTAATCAGCTCTAACAGAATAGTACTGTATGTTAGTTGTATTGTAATTAGTGTTTAACTGATTATTTAAAGAATCTTCAATCTGTTTAGTCAATATGTTTATATCATCACCACTGTTAAAGGATAGATTTAAAGTATAGTTTACTGAATCAATTGAAACCAGCAATGTGCCTGAAGAACTTGTGTTAAAATTTCCATTTGAATCTATATTTGAAACATTATTCAAACCTGTATACTTACTAAAAATACCGATTTCGTTAAATTTAAATGTATCTTCAGATATATAAGTTCCACTATTTTCAGTTATATTAACAGAGTGAACACCTTCTATAAAATCAGTAGGCCTTCCAGATATTGAAGTAACACCTACATTATTGATAGTGACACTTGTTCTTGTATATTGACTATAGGTATAGGCATTTTTAGCTGCTTGTTTTACAACTAATTGATGACTGCCGGGAGTAGCATTAGGCGTAACAGTAGCAGATACCACCCCATTATTACTACTCGATACAGAGTAGTTTTTAAAAGTAGATTCCAGTTTAAGATTAAATAGATCTGTTTTTATGGTTTTTAGTTTATCCGAAATCTCTGTATAGATAGACTTTTCAAGAGATT
>JAINCL010000241.1:0-11697 GCA_036574145.1 Deferribacterales bacterium
TATGCTTCGTCATATTTTTTTTCACCCAACAGGTTTCCAACTATTACTGCATTTGCCATACTAAAAGCAAAAGAGGGTAGAAAAATTATCGATTCTATCCTTATACCGTTGGTAAAAGCTGCCATAAACTCAGTATTTTTCTCGGGTAAACTACTTATGAGCATATATATTACTATAGATGCCAATTGCCATCCTACTTGAACCAAGCTGCTGGGCCAACCTATGGAGACAGCTCTTTTTAAAAGTTGTTTATCATAAATTTTTATTTTCAAAACCTCTTTCCTTAGATAAAATAGATTGAGCAAAGCACCGATTACAACAGCGGTTAAAGTGGATAATACCAATCCTTTAAATCCTACCCCAAGATAAAATACATATAAGATATTTGTGCCTATATTTAATACACAAACTGATGCCATTGTTAGCATGGAATGTTTAAGTCGTTTACTTGAGCGTAATATCCCGTTGGTAATTACCAGAATGTAATGAAATGGTAATATAAAAATATAGATCATCATAAGTGGCTCAATATATGTTTGAAGTTGTTTTGGGGGAGAGATTATTTTTAAAAAGTATGGTAGTAAGATAAACGCAATAATAGATAAAATTATCGAAACTATCATGACAGAAAATACTGCAGTATAAATAAGTCTGTAAAAACTTTCTCTGTCGGAGGTAAATAACCTTGAAGCAACGGCGACAACACCCATAGTGAAAGCATTGCCAAGAACAATCAGTATAAAATATAGCTGTGAAACATATCCTATGGATGCCTGCACCTCTTTAGAAATCTTTCCTGCAATATAGACATCAGTAATTCCTATGGCAAACTCAAAGAACATGATCATAATCATTGGCCAACTATTAGCCCAACTATTTCTCAAATAATCGAAAACATTTTTTCTCAAATAGCATTCTCCAAAAAAATCTTTATTTTTTTGATTTTTTAATCTATATATATCCATATCATATTTTTTTAATAATGTATATAAGGTGGATGATGTTATTTGATTTATCAATATTTTTATATATGTTGTCGTTTGTGATGATTGGATTTTATCTTTTTTTTAACAATGAGCGATTCTCATTTTTTGCTAAATTGTTTGCTATTTTAGGCACACTTTTAAATGGCATATACCTGGTTATGAAATGGATTTTATTACCATCATCTTTATCTGGTAATATATCTTATATACTTTCCTTGATCACTTTTATTTTATCACTTTCAGCTGTGATAGTAGTATTAAGATATAAAAAGATATCAGTGTTGCTGTTTATTTTACCCATATCTATAATATTTGCTATAGCAGCTTTTTTCCATCAGCCATTGTTATTAATGCGTGCATACCATTTGGGGTTTTGGCTTTTTGTACATCTCCCTCTCACTATAGCAGGCTCAAGTCTTTTTATAGTATCAGCGATTTTTGGTATATTCTATTTTATTCAGGAGAAGCAGTTAAAAAATAAAAAGTTCGGTTTTTTGTATAATGTATTGCCTTCGTTAGATATCTCAAATAGGATAAATACTTCAACAATGATTACAGGTTTCATACTTTTTACAGGTGGTCTTTTATCAGGCTTTATATGGGGGATATATGAATGGGAAGGTAAGATTACCTTTTCACCTAAATTAGTTTTTGCTTTGATTACATGGTTTATATTTGCAATGGTAATATTCATAAAAAAATGGAAAGGGTTAGCACCGAAGGGAACAGCTTTGGCAAGTATTATAGGTATAATTTCTGTAATAATAACTTATGTGGCCCTTGCATTTTTTATAAAAGGATAGTTTATGCAATTAGCGGTTTTGGGTTTGAATCATAATACTTCTCCAATAGAGATTAGAGAAAGATTAGCAGTATCTAATGATAATTATGAAAAGATATATAATAAAATATTACAAAATGATAGGATATATGAACTGTTAATAGTATCTACCTGCAACAGGGTTGAGTATTATATAGTGACGGACGATTTTCTTTGTAATGTAGATGCAGTCCTGTATATTATTGCCAGTGAAAGCGGTATAGATCCAATTGAGTTACGAAAGTATACATATATCCATTGTGGGCTTGAAGCTGTAAGACATATTTTTAAGGTGGCATCAGGGCTTGATTCATTGGTTTTAGGGGAGCCTCAGATTTTTGGACAGGTTAAAGATGCTTTTACAAAGGCCAAACTTTATGGAAAGTTCGATACTTTTTTGAATAAATTGGAAGATAGTACTATAAGGGTGGGTAAAAAAGTTCGCACCCAGACAAAAATATCTGAAAATCCTGTATCTGTGAGTTATGCTGCTGTAGAGTTGGCAAAAAAGATATTTAACGATCTTTCTGAAAGGGTTGCTCTGGTAATTGGTGCTGGAGAGATGTGTGAGCTTGCTGCAAAGCATCTTCAAGGTGGTGGTATCAAGGAGATATATATAACCAATAGAACCTATGAAAGAGCTGTGATGCTTGCCAATGAAGTTAATGGGAAACCTATACCTCTGGATCAACTTCTCAATTATCTTAAGAATGCAGATATTATTATAAGTTCCACAGGTTCACCAACCTATATGGTTACCTATGATGATGTTTTAAAGGTTATGGCAGATAGGAAACATGAACCTATGTTTTTTATAGATATTGCAGTTCCTCGGGATATAGACCCCAAGATAAACGAGATTGAAAATACCTATGTATATGATATTGATGATCTAAAACAGGTGGTGGAAGCCAACAAAAAACAGAGGGAGAAAGAGGCTATAAAAGCACTGGAGATAATAGATCAATCTGTAAAAGATTTTGAAGATTGGCTGGAGTCTCTTAAAATTGTCCCCATTATAAAACAGATTCGTCAAATGTATGAAGATATAAAAAATGCAGAGATTGAAAGGATGGCTGATAAATTAAAAATTAACGACGCTGAGGAGTTAAGAAAGGTTGATATTTTTTTAACATCATATATGAATAAGTTATTACATACACCGATTACAAATATAAAAGATTCTATAAAGGATAAGAAGCATTATACAATACCTGAAGCATCTAAAATAATTTTTGGGATAAAGGAGTAAAGATGAAAAGTGTGACTATAGCCACAAGAGGTAGCAAGCTTGCCCTATGGCAGGCTAATCATATAAAAGATCAATTGGAAAGAAGGTATAAAGATATAAAAGTGGAGCTAAATGTAATTAAAACACAGGGTGATATAATATTGGATGTTCCTCTGGCTAAAATAGGTGGTAAGGGTCTTTTTGTAAAAGAGATAGAAACTGCTCTTATGAATAAAGAGGCTGATCTTGCTGTTCATAGTATGAAAGATGTTCCGGCAGATCTTCCAGAGGGGCTTGTGATCTTTGTGAATCCTGTAAGGGAAGATCCTTTTGATGCATTTTTATCAGTAAAATATAGTTCTTTGACTGAGCTTCCCCCAAAAGCAAAGGTTGGTACAAGTAGTTTGAGGCGGAAGATTCAGATTCAAAGGATCAGACCTGATCTTGAAATATTAGATTTAAGGGGAAATGTTGATACACGAATAAGAAAGCTTGTGGAAGGTCAATTTGATGCCATTATACTTGCAAAGGCTGGTCTCAATAGACTTGGATTAACAGAATATATAAAATATACATTTACAGATAATGAGCTTATACCTTCGGTCTGTCAGGGGACACTTGGTATTGAAGTAAGATCAGATGATGAGGGTATTAAGGAACTGTTATCATTTTTAAAAGATCCGACAACAGAATTGGTCACAAAGGTGGAAAGAAGCTTTTTAAAACATCTTGAAGGTGGATGTCAGGCTCCCATTGGAGGTTATTGTAAAATAGTTGATGATAAGTTGGTGATGAAGGGGTTTTTATCTTCCCTTGATGGGGTAAGATTTCTCCAATTTACTGAAAGATCCGAACTAACAGAACCGGAAACACTTGGGATAAGATTAGCAGAAAGAATATTAAAAAATGGTGGTAAGACTATTTTGGACGAGATATATGCCAGGTCGTAAAATTCTTATTACAAGACAACCAGAACAGTCAATAGAGTTTATTAATAAGTTATCATTCAATAGGTTTTATCCTTATCTTTTACCGATGATAAAGACTGTACCATTGAAATTTGATATTCAAAGAAATAGGTATGACTTTATTATTATTACAAGTGTTAATACAGTTGAATTTTTGAAGCTTTTTATGGATAAGATTAATTATAATAGAGCGATAGCTGTAGGTTCTAAAACTAAACAGGCTATTGAGATGATCGGTTTTAGTGATGTGGAGATCCCTCAGTTGTATTCACAAAAAGGTGTCATAAAATATCTTGAAAATGAAGACTTGAAAGGGAAATCTTTTTTTATCCCTGGAGCTGAAGAAAGGCCGGGGGATCTCATCGATTTTCTCCTTAAAAGGGGAGCGGAAGTAGATGCTCCTTCTATCTATACAACAGAGAAGGTTTGTTATGATAATGGGTATATTGTGGAGTTTTTGAATGAGTTATCCATAGATGCTGTAACATTTTTTTCTCCATCTGCAGGGAGAAGTTTTTTCAGTCAGGTGGTTTTTTCTGAAATAAAAAAGATACCTCTATTTGTATCGATTGGGCCCACCACACATGATTATCTTTTGAGTATTGGGATAAAAAGTATATATCCTAAAACAGAGTTCACTGTGGATGGGGTTATTAACTTATTAACAGATATTTATAGACGATGAAATTTCTGTCGGTTTTTATCATTACTTTTATTGTTTTTCTAATATTTATGAAGATAATGCAGTATAGGAAAAAAGGTTGCGGTTGTGGAAGTAGCAAATTTAGATTTAAGAAATAGTTGGGATGATACTAATACTCAACCACCCAACCAATCTTTACCCATCTTAATCTCTTTCTAATTCTATTATAAATTACAAAATTAAATGTTCATACAAAAAAAATACTTGATTTTTTTGAAAATGATTATATATATATTTACTGTTAGCACTTAACTTAGATAACTGCCAACAAAAAAATATAAAAGGAGGTTTTAATGGCAAGCATTAAACCATTGCAGGACAGAGTTCTTGTAAAAAGACTTGATGCAGAAGAAAAGACAGCATCAGGGATCATTATTCCAGACACTGCTAAAGAGAAACCACAAGAGGGTGAAGTTATTGCAACAGGTCCTGGTAAAGTTTTAGAAAATGGGACTAGGATCGAGCTTACTGTAAAACCTGGTGATAAGGTTCTATTCAGTAAATATGCAGGCACAGAAGTTAAAATTGACGGTACAGAATATCTTATAATGAGAGAAGATGATATTCTTGGAATTATTAATAAGTAATAAGAGGAGGTTTGAGTTATGGCAAAATCTATAGTTTTTAGTGAAGAAGCAAGACAGGCTATTTTAAGAGGTGTTGATAAACTTGCTAATGCAGTTAAAGTTACATTGGGACCAAAAGGTAGAAATGTTGTTATAGAAAAGAAATTCGGTTCTCCACTTGTTACAAAAGATGGTGTAACTGTTGCGAAAGAGATTGAGTTAAAAGATCCACTTGAAAATTTAGGGGCTCAGATGGTTAAGGAGGTTGCCTCTAAAACAAGTGATATCGCTGGTGATGGTACAACTACTGCTACTGTTCTTGCTCAGGCAATATACAGGGAAGGCATAAAAAATGTTGTGGCTGGTTCTAACCCAATGGATCTTAAAAGGGGTATAGATAAAGCTGTAGAAGCTGTTGTAGCTGAGCTAAAGAAGATGTCTAAACCTATTCAAGGGAAAAAAGAGATCGCTCAGGTTGGTACTATTTCTGCAAACAACGATGCTGAAATAGGAAATATCATAGCTGATGCTATGGAAAGAGTGGGTAAAGATGGTGTTATTACCATTGAAGAGAATAAATCAACTGAGACTGTTTTGGATGTAGTTGAAGGGATGCAGTTTGATAGAGGTTATCTATCACCATATTTTGTTACAGATCCAGAAAATATGGAAGCTGTGCTTGAAAATCCATACCTTCTCATTTGCGATAAAAAGATCTCTAATATGAAGGAGCTTCTTCCAATACTTGAGCAGCTTGCAAAACAGAATGCACCATTTCTTATAATTGCTGAGGATATCGAAGGTGAAGCGCTTGCTACACTTGTGGTTAACAAATTAAGAGGTACATTAAATTGTGCAGCAGTTAAAGCTCCTGGTTTTGGAGATAGAAGAAAAGAGATGTTAAAAGATATCGCTATTCTTACCGGTGGTCAGGTAATAAGTGAAGAGCTTGGTCTTAAGCTTGAAAATGCTAAACTTTCAGATTTAGGTAGAGCTAAGAAAGTTGTGGTAGAGAAGGAAAATACTACTATTGTAGAAGGTGCCGGCTCTACTGAAGATATTCAAGCAAGGGTTAATGTAATTAAGAAGCAGATTGAAGAAACCACTTCAGATTACGATAGAGAAAAACTTCAAGAGAGACTTGCTAAGCTTGTAGGTGGTGTAGCAGTGATTAAAGTTGGTGCTGCTACAGAAACTGAAATGAAGGAGAAAAAAGCAAGGGTAGAAGATGCTCTTCATGCTACTAAAGCTGCTGTAGAAGAGGGTATAGTTCCAGGTGGTGGTGTTGCTCTTCTCAGGGCAAGTAGAGCTATTGCAAACCTTAAAGATCTTAACCACGATCAGAAAGTTGGTGCTGATATTGTAAGAAGAGCCCTTGAATATCCAGTAAGGCAGATTGCTCAAAATGCTGGATTTGAAGGTTCTATTGTAGTAAATAAGATACTTGAGGCTGAAAAAGATACTTTCGGATTCGATGCCGCTTCAGAAGTTTACACAGATATGATCGAAGCTGGTATTATAGATCCTACGAAGGTTACAAGAAGTGCTCTTCAGAATGCCGCTTCTGTTGCTGGATTAATGTTAACCACAGAAGCGATGATTACAGAAATTCCAGAGAAAAAAGAAAACCCAATGCCAAATCCTGGTATGGGTATGGATATGTAATGATAAGCCGGCTTATGCCGGCTTTTTTATTACATATTTAGCAGCTTTTTTTGTAGCTTTTTTTGCTGGTGCATTATCAGCAGCCATAGCAAAAGATGCGAAAAGAAGTGTTGCAAGAGTTAAAGAAAGTAATTTTTTCATGGTAAATCCTCCAATTTTTTTGTTTTGCTTACGCATAACATATACATGCAATATTAATGCCATGATTAAATAGAATCTGTCTGTTGCTAACTTATTGGTATTATTATATAATAAAATTAAACTGGTTATACGATATGGTTTATTGTATACCAAATGGTGTAATGAATTGTGTTGTATATTTGATATTATGTTTCCCAAGATTTATAAATTTAATAAATTAAAAAATTTCTTATTATTAAATTAATAAACTATTGATTTTTTTTCTGTGGAGATGTATTCAAAAATATGATTTATTACATTATACCAAAGGAGGTATAAGATGAAAAAATTTATTACTTTTGTAGCTTTAATTTTGCTTGTTGCTTTTGTCACCTCACTTTTTGCTGCAAACACAAGGGATGGTAGGAGAAAATTCCGTAGTAAATGTTATAAGATGTGTCACAAGAAAGGGGAAGTTATTACACCAAATAGTTACACATCCAAGAAATGGAATGAGTATTTCGTAAACGACATGGAGAAACTTAAAAAGGTTCACAAAAATGGGGAGTTGGAGAAGACCAAATTATCTAAAAAAGAGTTTGAGAATATGCACCAATACCTGATGGAGCATTCACTTGATAGTACAGCTCCTGAGACATGTGAAGGTTAGGGATAATATTTAGATTTTAAGGCAGATACCTATTTGATGGTATCTGCCTATTCCAAAAACGTTTTGAAATTATCAAACTCTTTTTTAAGGTTGGTTAGATGATCAGCGACGTCGTTTATCTGATCCTTCTGAATGGAAAGTTCAATATTTTTTGCTATATCAGCTATAAGATACAACCCTAAGTTGTTAGAGGCACCTTTTATAGTGTGGGCGATATATTTTATGGTATTATAATCTTCTTTTGATAGTGCTTCATAACTCTGTATTAACATCTTTTCTGTATCTTCAACATAAGCTTTTAATAGGTATGTAATAAATTCTGTGTCAGTGGTGATTTGATTTAACTGTGAAAAATCTATCCACTTGTATTGTTTTAATTTATCCATAGTTTCAGCTTCCTTTGGTTTTATTTTGTAATACTAAATATAAGATTTTTTTAAGTTCGTCAATATTAATCGGTTTAGATAAAAAATAGTTCATCCCAGCATTTAAACAGCTATCGATATTTTCTTCAAAGGTGTCTGCAGTAAGGGCTACAATAATAATATCTTTATTAGGAATATTGTCGAATGATCTAATCATTTTTGTAGCTGTAACTCCATCCATCTCTGGCATCTGAACATCCATAAAAATTAGATCGTATCTATTCATTTTTACCTTTTCGATTGCCTCGATTCCGTTGTAAGCATTGTCGATACTGTTTATCCCTAAATTATTTAGCATTTTAGAAAACAGCATTGCATTTACCCTGTTATCTTCTACTACAAGTACAGTCAAATCATTTAAGTTAAAGACCTGGTCTTTACTTTCAATATTTAAATGTTGTCGTTTACATATTTCCGGATCAGCTTTCTGAAATCTAAAAGTCAATTTTACTTCTGTCCCCTGACCCACTCTGGAATCTATTGTTATCTCACCATTCATCATTTCAATCAACTTTTTAGTTATTGTTAATCCCAACCCTGTGCCACCTGATTTTGCCTGGGCATTTATATCAGCGGTTTTAAAAGGTTCAAATATTGTGGGTAGCTTATCTTCAGATATCCCTATCCCGGTATCTTTGATCTTTATAGAAACAGTAACAGATTTATCGTCTTCTTCAGTTGTTTGTGCATAGATCTGAACACTACCTTTATTGGTATATTTAACAGAATTGCTCATGATATTCATTATAATTTGTCCGAATCGCAACGGATCACCCAATACACAAAGATCAGCTATTTTTGAGAAGTTTAGTATATCCAGATTTTTATTACTTGCTATCGGATTAAGTATATTTGATACCTTCACAAATATATCGTGGGGTTTGAAAGGTATAGACTGTAATGTAAAATCTCCAGACTCTATTTTTGAGAAATCAAGAATATCATTGATCAGTGTCAATAGATGTTGTGATGAATCTTTTATGATATTTAGATATTGTTTTGCATCTTCAGGTAGATATTCGTTTTTTAAAATTTCTGATGCACCTAAAATCGATGTTAACGGTGTCCTGATCTCATGACTCATGATGGATAAAAACATACTTTTGGCTTTGACAGCTTCCTGGGCTTTTATATGTAGTTCGTTTAGTAGTTTGATTTTGTTTGAGAGTTCTGTTATGTCTATAAATATGTATAAATTAAAATAAGTTGAAAGATTTATGGCGACAACCTTTTCTATTCTGTAGATCCTATTGTATATGGTAGTTGCAGTGATCTCAATATTTTGTCCATTAAGCAGTTTATTGATCTGTTCTGAGTCTGAGAATCGAGCAGAAAGATTAATGAAAAATCTGCTATGATCTTTTAAATCTGATTTTAATTCAAAGCCGAAGAACTGGTATATATTATCATTTACCAGAACTATTTTGTTATATTTATCGGTTAGAATTATACCATTTGGGGTATTATTTATAACTGTCTCTAAAATGAAGAGGTTCTCTTCCAGTTTCATTTTAGCATTGAATTCTTCTGTAATATCTAAAAATGATACAACTGCCAATTTACGATCATTTAAGATAATAGGTTTTGAAACCACATCCACAAATATCTCTTTCCCATCTTTGGTTCTGAAGACTTCTAGACCTTCAAAATCGATTTTTTTTGTAATTACATTAAATAATGGGCAATATTCAGGCTTTAGTGGGTGGACATGGAAAAGTTCGTGGGGGGTGGTATCTTTGAGATCCGATTCATCATACCCCATAACTTTTTTAAATGTTTGATTTAAATATACCGCTTTCCCGGAATTGTCTATTATATATATCGATGAGTTTATTGTATTGAGAATGGTTTCGATGAATGTTTGCTGATCTTTAATTTTCTTGTAATTATTATGTATTTTAATGATGAGTAAGCTAATTATAAAAATAATGATAAGGCTAATAATTATTTCAAAATAATACTTTTTATGTATAAGGGATAATTGAGGTGATAGGGAAACCGATAAAAATGCTGCTACAACTTTATTATTGGTATCTTTTAGAGGGTAGTAGGTCAGACTGTAATATTTGCCGTTGAATCTATCGTAAATTGTAGTGGTTTCTAATCTATTTAAAACTTTATCTAACTTCTTTTTGGTTTTGATATAATTTAAAAATTTAACTGTATCATCATCCAATGGTTTCAAATTATCTTGCAAAGTTTCTGATGTATCCTCCACCAACCATTCAGATGAAAAAAAAGTCTCTCTGTAGATAGATTGATAGATATCAAATTTCTTAAAAAGCTCAGATTTTTTTATTATTGCAAGGTAATCATACCAAGGATTTGATTTTATAATGTCAGATCTAACTTGTTCAAATGGGAAAGAGATCTCAACACTGCCTAAATGCTCAGTTCCATAGATCATAAGGTAGACATTTCTAAATCCGGTATAAACTTTGCCAATTTCGAAGTTTCTTACCACCATAAGCTTTTGATTTGCCAGATATACATCGGGACGCTCCTTAACCAGAGAGTCGCCGAATTTTTCCGGGGCATGCATCCTTATTATCGAACTACTATCTTTTGAGTGAAAATGTAATTGTCTTACCCCTTTTGATCTCATATATTCATATATAGGGTGTAGCAACCTATATAGTTTGAGCCTGAAAATGGTTTTCTCATCATTATTTTTACTGGTATGATACATTCTTAAGATGTTCAATAGTTCGGTATTGTTTTTTATGTAAGAATCAAAAAGGATATCGCTATTTTATTTTGGGATGAAACCGATTGAGCTATCTGCTTTTCATGTATAGAATTTTGGTTATTTAAGAATAGATTTATCTGATTGTGATGAGAATTATTGATGAAAAAAAAGACAGGAAGGTATAAAATTACAAAAATAAAGAACGATTTAATAAAAAATTTCATTAATTCATTCATTTATATACCTTATTATCCTGTCATCTATCAAAGTATCTAAGTTATTATAATGGGTTTTATCAAAAGGTGCAAATCCATTTTTTCCAAAATTTAAAGATTTTTTTTCTGAATCAGTAAGGTTAAGAAGTTTATCTTTTATGGCGGTGGTATCTTTTAGAGGAACTGTATTAGGATTTACTACTATAAGAAACCCTGGGAAATCTGGAGAATAAGCAAGAGATTTTAAACCTACAGGTTTAAACTTATTAAATATCGACTCTTTAACGATTCCAGTGTTAAATTTAGTTGCAAGGATATATTCTACAACCTTCACATGGGGACCGATAAAACTGAATCTTGTCTTCATAATATCGATTTTATAATTTTTTAATATATGATACGCAGCCAAAAATCCGCAAGTGGAGTGTTTGTTGGTAAGTGCAAGGTTTAGTGTGGTGGGGTTGATTTTAATATCTTGATCTATTGTTGTAAATAGGACACATCTGTAGGAAAGTTTTCCGTCAGGTTCCAATTCCACAACCAGAGGCTGCACATATTT
This sequence comes from Deferribacterales bacterium, assembly GCA_036574145.1. GTDB lineage: Bacteria > Chrysiogenota > Deferribacteres > Deferribacterales > Calditerrivibrionaceae > Calditerrivibrio. The sequence continues at coordinate 11,618 of JAINCL010000241.1, forward strand.
TTTTATTTCGTAATATGGTAGGGGCCCTATATAAGCGATATCTATATTGTTTCTCTTTATTTCTTCGATTAGTAATTTAT
>JAINCL010000242.1:0-6255 GCA_036574145.1 Deferribacterales bacterium
ATACTTTATACTAAAATCTATAGACAACAATCTTAATATAGCTGATAAAACATTGATTGTCATGCTATCTGCACCACCTGCAACTGTAAATTTCGTACTTGCTACAATTATGGATGGTGATGCAGAACTCGCAAGTAGCGGGATTATGTTATCTACGGTACTTTCAATCCTTACCTTTATCTTCTGGCTCAGTCTCCTTGGGATCTAAATTTTTTGTTTTCTTCATGAAGTCCACTAAAGATATGATGTTTTCTATACCTTTTGCTTCAATATTCTCCTGCTTTATAGCTTCATAGATCTCTTTCCTATATACATGTACATCTTTAGGGGCATCTATTGCAATTTTTACAGATCTGCTGTTTACATCCACAATCTTAATCTCAATATTATCCCCTATAATAAGACTTTCGCCAACCTTTCGTGTTAAAACAAGCATAACATATTATTCCTTAAAAAGTGGTGTTTTTATTTCATATCTATCATCCTCCAAAATTATCTGTTTTGCAAGTTTTTTTTCAAAATTTATTACCAGAGGGGCTTTTAAGTTTACCGTAGCTTCCTTAGGATTAGATGGGACTACAACTATGCCGAATAGCTTTAAATCTTTCTCAGATTTTGCTTGAAGAATTTTTAGATCCCTTTTGTGAAGGTTTGGGTTGTAATCAGGGAAAAATAGTTTTATGTCCACAATTATAAAAGAAACTGATGGGTCTTCTGTGGAGTGGAATACATAAAATGGGATATTTTCCTCGGTTGAGATTACGATATAATCGTAAAGATTAATAAATCCGGGGATTGGGTTTGTCATATAGATCAGATCTTTTTCTGAATATTCTATTTTTCCATATTTAAGGGAAAATAGTTCTTTTTTTTCGATTGCTTTTTTTTGTAGTTGAGCGTTACCTTTCATTTTATACCTCCTATCTAATATAATCTAATATTGAAAGTTGCATAATTTTAGCCGATGTTGCAAGTGCTGCTTGATAAGCCTGCTGTGCAAGTTGAAATTCTGTTATTGAAGCTGTGGCATCTTCCGCAGTTGATCCTAAGAATTTTGCTTTAATTGTTTCTGAACCTGTTTTAACGGTGTCTTTGAAATTGATTACAGATTCTGCTCTATTAATCCTTGTCCCTGCTATGGTGAGCTTTTCATTGATCTGATTTTCCGCTTTATCAAGAATTCCGATTTCGTAGTTTATACCAGAACCAACCGTTGACGTAAAGGAGTCTGTGGCATAGGCAATACCTGCATCAAATGCAAGCTTTACACCGTCAGCAACATCTTTTAATTTGTTTGCTGTATCGAAGGTTAATTCGTTCACCAGTTCCCCTTTTGTATTTGTGACCTTTAATTTAATCTCATCACCCTTTTTAAAAAAACCGAGTGTCCCTTCATGGTCACCGGTAACTAACAATCTCTGTACGGTTCCGGTGTATTGAAAGGCAAGGTTATTACCTACTTTTACCGCTGTAATTCCAGCAGGTAAGCTAATATTATTATTTATTTCTGTTATAAGATCATCTAAACTTGAATAATCTCTTTTTGTAATCTTTATACTTGATTGTTGCCAATTGGTTCCATCATGGTAATTAAATGTTATTGTTCTTTGTTCATCTGTTGACTCTGCAAGGTTCAGATTTACTGCTGTTTTGTTAAAGATGGTGTTGAACGGTGTAGCTTGTTCTGGTGTTAGAGGGTTATTATCGTGATCGTATAATCTTGAATATCCAAGTATTTGCGACGAAATGTTATCCAAAGGGTTTAGTTCTATTTCTTGTAAACCATTACCAGATCTAACTACAAGCCTATTGTTTAAGATCTCTGCTTTAACACCTTGATTCATCATTGTGGTATTTATTGTAGTTACTATATTATTTATATTAATACTATTAAATGAAGTTTCTGAAATATTACCATCTTTATCTTTTAATAAAATAGCAAAATTAACATTTGTACCCAACGAACTATTTATATCTTCCAATGAAAATGTTGACAGCTCTTTTTGTAGGTAGAAAGATGTCTGTTTATCTTTTGATTGAACCTCATATTTCCATTCGTCGTTGTAATTCCCTCTAAATGTTCCATCAAGATGTGGGTTCATGGTGGATTTAAAATTCTCATCACGCCATGCTGATGGTGCCCCTATCCCTTCTTGAGGTATATCAAGGTTTAGGGCATCATATAGATTTTTTAGTGATCTAAAGGTGTTTACGTTTTTACCTTCCTGTATAATATTCATATCACCAAAACTAAGGGATGATGAAGCTTTGAGTTTTACACTAAATGTATGGGGGATATTAAGATCTGGTAATATCATTTTTACTCCGTAACCAAGATCCAACTCTTCACCATGGTAGTTTGCCGGAATTGTTAATGTTTTTATCTGATTACCTGATGCATCTGTTACTGTTATGGTGTTACCTGCTGATACCTGAACTGTCCATTCGTCATCAAAACCGCCAGTGTATTTACCTTTCAAAATGATATCTTTATCCACTTCAGGGTAGCCTATACCTGAGTTACTTGGATTAATTTTGACTGAAAGCCTACTTAAGCCACCTCGTTTATCCTTAATGCTTATATACCCATCAACAATTTTAGCTTCTACACTGTTATCATAAAGATCCTCAATGAATCTTAAAAGATCTCCAACCATCTTTTCTGTGGCAAATGGGTAACCTGTACCCCTTGCATTATCGGTTTTATACTGTGGTGTGCCGGTATTGTCATCGATATATACTCTAAGAGCGGAATCGTTTGTGAAATTTATGTTCATTTTTTCAATTTTTAGATTGCTACCATCTACTAATGCATAGTATATGTTGTTGAGCCCCTGGTTAGTTAGCTCTGTGTTTATTTGAGTAGCCAAAGCTGAAACTGTTCTCCCTGCAGAAGATGGTATGGTTATATAGTTATTATCGATGTAGAGAGTTATTGCATTTGAAGAGGTAATTCCACTAAAAGATGTATTTAAAGATGTTTTGGAGAAATCGTTGAAACTATATTCAAATGCGGTATCTTTACCTGTGGCTTCTGAAGATGTTGCTAAACCGAGTTTATTGTTTAAATCTGAACTTATCGCTAATTTTACAGCGTTACCGCTTCTTGTGGTGGAAAAAAGAAGTTTATCCCCATCAGCTATAACTTCAATCTCTTTGCTCCATCCTACACTTTCTATCTCTCTCTTAATGGAAAAAACAATATCGTCGATGTTTTTATAATTTCTTGCATCAAGTGATATAGATTCGGTTCTACCAGCGTAGGTGATGTTAAAGGTTCGTTCAGCGTTTGTTGTATTTGTGAGATCTAAAGTGACATTTTCTATACCTCTTATTTTTGCTGTACCTATTGTAAGCCCATTATGGTCTGTACCTGATATTTCTATATAATCAGCTGTGGAGATATTTGCTCCATCTATTTCGGAGAATTTTGTTGTCTCCGTTATTGCCAAACCTTTTATCGTATTATACCTTGTCCCTTTTAATATCCTCTCCACCTCTGTAAATACCTCTTTCCCTGTAAAATTTATATCTACATCCTGTTGATACCCTATTTTGGTGGTTATTACACCATCATCACCAAAATAGTTTATATCGTCACCAGGTTTGAAATAGAATGAGCCATGGAAGCTTGTATTACTGCTGGGAAGTTTCACTGCAATTCCAACTCCAAGATTGATAACTTCACCAGGTTTAAATTTAACTTTAAGTTCGGTTGTGGCTAAATTACCGCTTTTAGCAGACTCATCTGAACCATTTGAATCGATTAATATCTTTGCTCCTTTTGAGTCAAACAATGAGATAGTTACGTATTCACCGTTAACATCTACTTGAATTTTATAGTTACCTTCTTTTAGTTCATTTAAATCTGCAAAAACTCCTCTTTTAATGATATCAGCATCAGTTGCACCATTTATCTTTACAGAACTTACCTCCCTTTTATCAGCAGCAAAAGGTTTAGTATCAGTATTATAGCCAGCAAAGAAATATCTACCGAAATAGTTTGCATTCCCCACATCTACCAACGATTGTAGCATGTTGTAAACATCACCAGCCAGAGCTTTCCTGCTTATATTGTTTTGGGCAGCATTGACACCAGCTATTGCATAATTATTCTTTGAATTTCTTATTATGTCAAAAGCTCTTTGAAGCTCATTATCGTAATTACTGAGCCAATTTTCTGCATTTTCTGCATTTTTAGCAAATTGTTCATATTCATCTATAGTTCTTTGAACATTTATTGCTGAAACATAAGATACAACATTTGTTTCTGGTGTTAAAAGAGTCCTACCTTTTGTAACTTTATCGTTGGCATCGGTCATTTTTGTTAGACTATTTTGAAGATTCTGGAGGTATTTTAGAGACATCATATTAAAGGTAATTCTCATATTCTCCTCCTATCATCGACCTACAAGACCTGTTCCGTTTATCAATCTATCTATCATCTGATCCACTGCTGTGATAAATCGCGCATTTGCCTCATAAGCCTTTTGAAATTTTATCAGGTTGGTATATTCCTCATCCATCGATACACCCTGAACCTGATCCAATTTTATTTTAAGTTCTGTTACCACATTTTTCTTTGTATCATAAAATGTATTGACCTGGCTTTTATCATTTGCAATTTGAGAGATAAATACTGCATAAAATTCATCAATAGTTATATTATTTGATAAAGGTTTGAATTTTATATTAGATATTTTTAAAGCGTTTTGATTATCCCCCGGTTTACCTGTGATTGATGTGGCAATAAAACCTACATCATTTTTCACAAGATTGTTTAATTCTATATCTTTAGCTGATGTTCCTTTGAAAAATGTGTTTAACCCAGCGGCAACAAGGAAATTTGAGGTATCTTCTTTAAACGTAAATGTGTAACCATCTTCAACTAAGATCTTGATAGTGTTATTGCCTGATAAATAAGCTTGAATTTTTCCTCCATTGGGATCGTTGTCGGCTGAGGATATTTTTGCAATTATGGAGTTTAATGAGTCTTTTTCTGGGTCAACATCTATATCGTAATAATCTGTAATCTCCCCTTCAGAGTTGTATAGAGCTATTCTGAATATCCCTTTATTAACAGGAAATTCGAATTTACCAGGCGTTTCATTAAATTTGTATGATGGGTTAATTACCCCATTATTTGAAGTAATCTGGTCAAATCTTTTTAATCCCTGACCAAGTGAATGAAACTGGTTTGTTGTATTTATAATCGATATAGCTAATTCATTTAATTGGTCAGAATAATTTTTAAGGTAGCTGTCTCTGATCTTAAGTTCAGCAAATAACTCACCCGAAGTTATCTTATCTGTAATATCGATTTGGGGTTTGTCAACTCCACCTGCTCCCCAATATATATCATAATGACCATTGTTGTTATCATTGCTTATAGCGAAAAGTTTATTTGCCTGTGCAGAATCTACTATGGCTATTCCACCTATAAAAACTGATAATTGTCCATCATGTTTTTCGGAAGTAACTATACCCACTATATCGCTGAGTTGATTTAGAAGTAATTCCCTTTTATCTCTGAGGTCGTTTGCTATATTTCCACTTGCTTCAGATTTAGCTAACTGATAGTTTAAAAAGGCTATGTTGTTGGCTAGATCGTTGATCCTATCTATCTTCAATTTTATGTTGTTATCATTTTCGTTTCTTAAGTTTTCAATGTTGGAATAACTTTCCTGTATCTTTTGTGTTAAAGTGGAGGCTTTTTCTATCAAAGTTCTCCGTTTGACTAAGGACTCGTCTGAGTTATCTGGGGCAGTGTTGGAGAGATCGCTCCATGCGTTAAAATACTCTTTTAGATCATCACCCAAGCCTGAACCTGACTCTAATTCGTTAAAATACATTCCCACTCTTTCTAAAGATGTTTTTAGCCCCTCCCAAAATGTTAACGAGCTACTTTCATTCCTTAGAGTTTTAGCTAAAACATCATCGTAGGTTCTTATAACCGCATCAAGTTTTGCACCTCGACCAAATGGACCAGGGGTCACATTTAGTGGTGACTGGGTTACGAGAACAGCCCTTTGTCTTGAGTACCCTTCAGTGTTGAGATTGGCAATGTTATGTCCTGTTATATCTATCCCAGCCTGAGAAACAAAAAGCCCAGATACCGCTGTATGTAGAATTCCAAATATATTAGACATAGTGAGCTCCTATGCACTCCTAACAACACCAATAGTCTTATAATTAACAGTACCTTGTGAATCGTATGAACTACTTTCGGTAAGTCCCATCTGTTCAAAGAAATCT
>JAINCL010000243.1:0-2613 GCA_036574145.1 Deferribacterales bacterium
AATCGCAAATGGCTTTCATTAGTTCGTGACAAAATGAAAGATGATGCAACAATCTGGATTAGTGGAACAATGCATAATATTTTTTCTATAGGTCAGATTTTAATGGAGTTGGGTTTTAAGATTTTAAATATTATTACTTGGGAGAAGACTAATCCTCCTCCGAATTTTTCTTGCCGTTATTTTACGCACTCGTCCGAACAAATTATCTGGGCAAGAAAATCTGAAAAGGTTCCTCATTATTTCAATTATGAAATAATGAAACAGATCAACGGTGGAAAACAAATGAAAGATGTTTGGAGACTTCCCTCAATTGCTCCATGGGAAAAATCATGTGGCAAGCATCCAACTCAAAAACCTCTCTCGCTGTTAATAAGAATTATTTTGGCTTCTACAAAACCCAATGCATGGATTTTAGACCCTTTTACAAGAAGCTCAACAACAGGGATTGCAGCTAATTTATTGAACAGAAGATTTTTGGGAATTGATAAGGAAGAAGAATACCTGATAATAAGCATAAAAAGAAAAATAGAAATTGAAAATCCGGAGATAGCAGAGATTTTCAAACAAAAAATTGCTGGATTTAATCACAAGAAGGAGCTTGAATTATTTTTAGTTAGAGAACCAGAAGTAGATTATAAGGTTGAACTCAATTTAGATAAAAAAAACTGTTAATCTTGCTATAAATTTCTCAGTCAATATCTTAAAACACTTTCTAAAAAACATGAGGTGAGAATAAAAGTGTATGGTATTACACAGTAGAGACATTATTTTCAATAGGCAAAACCATATCAGAAATAGCAAGAGAGATGTTATTAGAACGCAAAATGGTGAGAAAAGTAAAGAATAACTTTTGGAAATTCACACTGAAATGTTTATTTGCAAAAATAGATTTAGACGTGTATAGGTAAATTATAACGATTATATAACCATAGAGGTTTTAATTGGTATACTGATTTGCATGAAATTATAATTAGAACTTAAGTTATTTGAATCCATAATTCGATTTATCAAATAAATTTTATCTAATCTCTTTGTATCTTAAACTGGTAAATATGTTTATACCCAACTACGCTTATGAATGAAAAGTTGTTGACTTTTTAATAAATATGTAATATATAGCTCGTTCACAATTAAATAAGTTAGTGGCAGGTGATAAGGATAGAAAATGTTTGCCGCATTGAATGAGAAGCTCCAGGGAGTTTTTAAGAGACTTCGTGGTGAGACAAGACTTACTGAAGATAATATAAAAGAGGCTGTAAAGCAGGTTAGAATTGCACTGCTTGAAGCGGATGTAAACTATAAAGTTGTAAAAAAATTCATAGATAATGTTCAAGCCAAAGCCTTAGGGGAGCAGGTATTAAAATCACTTTCTCCGGATCAAGTTTTTATCAAGATTGTACATGATGAATTAGTTGAGCTTTTGGGTTCAGCTACAGCTAAAATAAATCTCAAACCTAATCCACCTACTATTATTTTACTCGTTGGTTTACAGGGTTCTGGTAAAACCACAACAGCTGGTAAACTTGCAAAGTACTTTCAGAAAAATGGTAAAGATGTCCTTCTGGTGGCTGATGATATATATAGACCTGCGGCCGTCGAACAGCTTCATGTTCTTGGTAAACAGTTAAAGGCTGATGTTTTTTCCATTAAAGATAATAAAGATGCTGTAGATATAGCTGTTAAAGCAGTGGATTATGCAAAGAAAAGTGCAAAAGATATTGTTATCATAGATACTGCTGGTCGTCTGCATATAGATGAAGATTTGATGAATGAGCTTAAATCTATCAAAGATGCTGTAAAGCCCGATGAGATACTTTTTGTGGCTGATGCTATGATAGGTCAAGAGGCTGTAAATGTTGCCAAACAGTTTAATGAGCATTTGAGCATTACCGGTGTTATATTAACTAAATTGGATGGTGATGCCAGAGGTGGTGCCGCTTTATCCATTATGGATGTTACAAACGTTCCTATAAAATTTGTGGGTATGGGCGAGAAGCTCGATGCCCTAGAACTTTTCCATCCCGATAGGATGGCTTCAAGAATTCTTGGAATGGGTGATGTTGTTACCCTTGTGGAGATGGCTCAGGAGGCAATAAATGCTGATGAAGCCAAAGAGATGGCTAAGAAGGCTGGTAAAGATGGTTTCGATTTCAACGATCTATTACAACAGTTTAGGATGATTAAGAAGATGGGTTCTCTTGAGTCTATAATGAAACTTTTACCAGGTTTTTCCTCTATGTCAGATCTTAATGTTGATGAAAAACAGTTTAAGCGTATAGAGGCGATTATATATTCCATGACACCTGAGGAGAGAAGGAAGAGTAGTATAATAAACGGTAGTCGTAAGAAGAGAATAGCAAGGGGTAGTGGAACATCTGTACATGAAGTAAATAAACTGATTATGCAATTGGAACAGATGAATAAGATGATGAAGAAGTTAAAGAATAAATTTGGTGGTTTCAACAAATTTGATAAAAAGATGTTGAAGAATATTTTCCCAAAGCATTAAAAAGGAGGAAATTAGATGGCAACAAAGATCAGACTTTTGAGAATGGGTCGTAAGAAAAGACCTTTTTACCGAATTGTGGTGGCAGATAGCAGAGCCAAAAGAGA
>JAINCL010000244.1:0-1574 GCA_036574145.1 Deferribacterales bacterium
CTCAAATTGTTAAATGAGTAGTATATTAAACGATATATTTTATAGGGGAGTTAATACTCCCCTAATTTCTTTTAATAAAATATTAAGGAGATACTGTGTTGAGTTCATTATTCCAGCAAATTTTAAATGGTATTACAGTTGGTAGTATATATTCCCTTGTTGCCTTAGGTTATACAATGGTTTATGGAATAATAAAGCTGATAAACTTTGCCCATGGCGATATTTTTATGGTTGGAGCATTTATCGGATTGCTCATATCAATAAAATTAGGCACAAATTTTATCCTCGTAATATTTTTTGCAATGACCCTTACAGTATTTTTAGGTGTATTGGTTGAAAAAATTGCTTACAAACCTCTAAGAAGTCGAAATTCTGCAAGAATATCGGCATTAATAAGTGCCATCGGTGTATCTATCTTTATATCTAACCTCGTGGTATTAATAAATGGCCCCCAAAATGAATCTTACCCCCAATTACTTCCAAATAATACACTACAAATATTAATAATTTTGATATCGATAGGGTTAATGTTTGCCCTTTATTATATAGTTCATAATACCAAAATCGGTATAGCTATGAGAGCAGTTTCATTCAATGTAAACACTGCAAGACTAATGGGGATAAACCCTGATGTGGTAATATCCTTTACCTTTGCAATCGGTTCATTTCTGGCAGGTGCTGCTGGAGTTTTAGTCGGTACATACTATAGAGCAGTAGATCCATTTATGGGTATGATGTTTGGTCTAAAAGCCTTTGTTGCTGCTGTACTTGGTGGTATAGGAAGTATCCCGGGTGCAATGGTTGGTGGACTGATCTTAGGTCTTACCGAAGTCTTAGGGGTAGCCTTTATATCCTCATCTTTTAGGGATGCCATCGCTTTCGGAATACTTATTATAATACTTACTTTCAAACCAGCGGGTCTTTTTGGTAAAAAATCAAAAGAAAAAGTTTAAAGAGGGATATATGGATCTTTCATTTATATTCAACGATTATGTAATACAAGTTATAACAACCACCGGAATAAATATTATAATGGTGCTCGGACTAAATCTGATTACTGGTGTAACAGGTCAACTATCCCTTGGGCATGCAGCTTTTATGAGTATAGGAGCTTATTCTTCAGCTTTTATATCCACAACATTAGGTTTACCTTTTATTGTTGCTTTAATTATTGGGACATTTAGTGGTGCAATATTTGGAGCCATCCTGGGTATCCCTATCCTTAGACTACGAGGCGACTATTTAGCAATTGCCACATTGGGCTTTGGTGAAATAATTAGAGTCGTTCTACTAAACACCGATTTCCTTGGTGGAGCTTTGGGTATTTATGGAATTCCAGATTCTACCAATATTTATGTAGTTTTAATAGCTGTTATCTTTACCATATTCTTCATGTATAGATTAGAGAAATCAAGACATGGTATGGCAATTAAAAGTATTAGAGAAGATGAGATAGCTGCTGAAATGATGGGTATCAATATAGCCAGATATAAGATAATATCATTCACTATAGGGTCAGGTTTTGCAGCTTTGGGTGGAACATTATATGCCCATTTCATGACCTATATTAACCC
>JAINCL010000245.1:0-2848 GCA_036574145.1 Deferribacterales bacterium
ACTCAATAACTACACCAGATTCAGCAACTACCTCAACTCCATTATTTATATAACTATCTTTATTTATTAAATAAGGGCTTCCTGCTGCATATAACACCATATTTTCTGTTATTTTATCGGGCAACTCCGTCGGGCCTCTCTTAACATAATAAAATTTAACATCAACAGGTTTACTAACATTGCCAGCTTTATCCCGGGCAAACACTCTGTAGTAATATGTTTTACCAACCTCTGCAGTCTCATCATACCCTTCAGGTACCTGAGTAATAAAAATATCTATAAATTCCCCTGTTTCACTTCTTTGTACGAAATAATCTTTAGCATCCTCCACCCTATTCCATTGTAAATGAACTTTATCTTTTAAACCTACAATTTTAAGATTTTTAATCTCTTCAGGTGGAATTGAATCAATTTCTATAGGATAGGGGACAGTATATACATTCTCAAGCTTTGTTTTAGGATCAAACAAAACAACTTTAATCTGAACTGATTTTGCATTATCCCCTTCTTTAACTATATACTTACCTACATAATTACCTGGCTCAATCTCCATTAATGGAATATTTTCAGATATTTTTGGTATATTAAATGAAGCCATTGATCCAGCTTGACCTTTGACCGAAACAAGAATCTCAGCACCCAACTTAAAAGGTGAATCTTGAGCATTGGTAATGACAGAGAATATAACTGGTGGCTTTCTAACTGCTCCAACTTTAGGCTCTGGTATCCCCTTAGCCATCTCTCTAAAGAGTTTATCCATTAACGAAATTTTCACTGATTCTCTAAGCACAAGAGCAGAAGAAACAGCTGTGGAAATTGCTCCCCAGGGAGATAAAGGAACACCTCCACTTCTTTCAGCAACCGATTCCTCTTTTTCCCAAACCACTTCCCCCTTATCTCCAGATACAAGCTTACCTTTGACTTTTATAGACAAACTCCCATATACACCTGCATAGATCTTCTCTATACCTAAAACCTCCATATAGAATAAACCATCCACCCCTAATCTCTTGGATAAAGTAACAGGATCAAACTCTGACCACTTTTTACCGGTCTCTTTTTCCAATATTGCAAGCTTCTCATCAATCTCATCTAATTTAATATTTTCAAATTTCTTAGAACTTATGTGGTTGTTAAAGGTTATTCTTAACTCTTTTTTATCCTCCTCACTACCCTCACCAGTAAAGGGTAAAACCGCAACTGTTTTAGGAATATTATCTTTAAACAGAAGTCCTTTAGCACTTTCAGTAATATTTTTTAAAGTATCCAAAGGACTTGCAGAGTATATACTATTAGAAATTAAACAAAAAATCACGACAAATATAACTCTAATTATATTTACAAATCTAAGCATCCGATCCACCTATTGTGTATCACTTCACATATTAACTATTGAGTCTAAGTATTTAATAATACTCTCTTCTATCTTTTCACTTGGGATCTTTTTACGCTTCATGATTAAAATACCATCAACATACCTTTCTATTGCTTCAACAATGTTATTATCTTTTTCATATTCTTTAGCCTGTGAGATGTATTTCTCCTCTGAATTTTTGAAAATATTTTTAGTTTCAGATTTAATTTTATTTATAGCCTCATCCTGGGCTTTTTTCAAAAGTTCTGTATCCGTCGGTAATTGAGCTACTTTAAATGGAATTTTAAAATCACCGATCTCAACACCTTCACTTGCTTCATCTACCGCATCTTTCTTTATATCAACAATGCCAGTATGAATTAATTTCCCATTTACATCTACAATACGATAACTTATACTAATTACTGCAACCTTTTTAAAATATTTAATTGCATATTTCACATCTTCAAAAACAGGCTTTTCAATCGTTTTTGATGGTGGAGTTGGTACCCCATTACCTTCCTGTTGCATCTTCCCGTAAAGTCTAAACCACTCTTCATACTCTGGATTTGTAACAATATCTGTCCTTGTTTTAACCCTTACCGATTTTTTACCTTCTTGAGTCGATGATTCTACCTTATAATCTAAAACATCACCCAAAAGAAAATAATCAGCACTTACTATCTTTAACCCAGCAGTTTTTTGAGATGATTGCGCCGCTAGGTTTAACTCGAACTCTTTTAAAAGTATATCAGTAGATTCCCTTTCAATAATCTTTAAATCATCTTTAAGTTCATTGTAAAGACTTAGCATTATATTAGATGTAAATAGTCCACCTGCATCTGGAGCGTTTTTAGGGCTTTTAAAAGGTATCACAGCAAGACTCTTTACAGCTCTATTTAATATCTTATTCTCAAGTTTTTTAATATTCTCTTTGATATCAGGATAGGTCGGATTCAAATTGAATAATAACCTGTAATAAAGATAAGTCAGACCCAATTTACCAGCATCCTCAGATTTTTTGGCTTTTAAATAAAGATTATCATAATACCTACTAAGCTCTTTCTTAGGGATATTAACCAATCTTCTTTTTTCAACAGGGATCTTATTTATTACATCATAAGCTTTTCTTATATTATCGTATGCTTGCCATACAAAATCCTGTTGAGCAAAATCTATTCCAGTCTGAAAAAATAACTCAGCAAATTCAGCAAGGGATTTTATATAAAGCTCCCTCACCCTTACTTGATCTTCTGGATATTTCATCGCTATATCATAGAAAGAAATAGCCAAATCTATCTTTTTTTCCCTCTTTGCTTTATCTGCCTTACCTAAGTAGTAATCAGCACTGTTTTTAACTTTAGCTTCTTCATATAGAGACTCAATATTTTGATAATTCTTATCTATTTCATATAATTGATTAATTAGTGGGGTAGCATTGAACCAATCATCCATATCTACAAGTTTTAAAATATCAGGATATAACTTATTAAT
>JAINCL010000246.1:0-1360 GCA_036574145.1 Deferribacterales bacterium
TCACAGTGAAAAGAAACGGAAACGATGAAATTAAATCTCCAATTCCATTGGGTATATCAGTAGATAATAATGGGAATCTTTATTTTGTTGATGCTTACGAGGATGTAATAGTGGTTTTTGATAAGGATAATAAGGAAAAACAAACTATAGAAAAACTTGGCATTGGGAAAGGTGAATATTTAGATCCATAGGGAGTAGTAGTGTCTAACGATACTATCTATGTAAGTGATGAAAAATTGAGTAGGATTTTAGCTTTTGATACACATGGAAACTATAAATTCGGCATATATTCTACAATATATAATCCGGATTCAGTGAGTGAACCCAAAGGAATATCAGAAGATAAGGTTGGAAACATCTACATTTGTGATGAAGCAACTGGAAGGATATTAAAGGTTGACAATAAATTTTCTGTAGAAGATATGGATTTTTCTAATATTCCTTTTACTTTAGGCAATTACATAGGACAATTTCCATTTTTAATCTATCCCCAGAAGATACAAGAGGATGAGGATGGCAATATATACGTGTTGGATTATGGTGCTACTATTGGAACAGACTTAGGAGTGTGCTCAAGGATCTTAAAATTCTCTTCCGATCTAAAATATAAATCAGTAATTGTAGATCATGAAAATTTCCGATTTATTACTGATTTTATTATTGATAAAGAGTTTATATTTTTGATAGCTCTCTCTGGTATTTTTAAACTTGACTTAAATGGAAAAATTGTTACTAAAAATACTTCTTTAGCAGGATTGGAGCAAATTTCAAAAGGAAACGATGGTTACCTCTACATTGCAGATGGAGTCTCTTCAATAAATTTAGTAGATACTGATTTAAATTTGGTGAAAAAGATAGGAGAAGGTATTCTTAGAGATCCGCAAGATGTTTCTATATCAGAAGAGGGAGATATATATGTGGCAGACACGGGGAACAGTCGCATTGCTGTATTTGATAAGAATGGGAATTATAAATTCTCATTTGGCAAGTTTGGAAACGGAGAAAATGAATTCATTAATCCAACAAGGATTTTTATCAGAGATAAAGACATATTTGTAAGTGATCCATATGCCTCTACTGTGAAGGTATTTGACCTTTCAGGGAATTTCAAAAGATATGTTGTATCTAGTAAACTCAATTTTGGTGCATCTGTATATCCTAAAAAGATAGCAACAAATAGTTCTGGAATGCTTGAAATATTAGACGGATATTTAGGAAGGGTTTTTTTATACGATAATGGAAAATACTTTGCAAGTTTTAATATCTTCTCGGATTATTCTAAACGTTTTTAAAATTTTATAAAAGAAAATGATCTTATTAATGGTGAGATTGCATTAGGAGAAGATAATGCTGTATATGT
>JAINCL010000247.1:0-2133 GCA_036574145.1 Deferribacterales bacterium
TGTACTATTTAACTCTTCAGCAGCTGCAGATATTGTATCTGCGCTTGCTCTAATCCTTTGTATAACATCTGAAAGCTCTTTTATCATCTTACCTGTATATTCCATAACACTATCAGGTGTGGGGTTATCGATCTTTATGGATAGATTCCCCTCTGCAACATTTCCTAATATATCTTTCACCTCTTCAGGCTCACCACCTAAAGGTTTGAACACAGCTTTTAAAGTGAAATAGGCAATTGCTATTAATATTATTATGTAAAAAATTGAGGAGTAGATGATGGTATTGTATAGTATGGAGATGTCATGTTTTATTTCTTCGACATCTTCTTTGAAATCTTTTTCTTCAAACGCTGTAAAATCTTCTATGGCTTTGACATAGCTTTGATATATTGGAGGAAAGATGTTTGCCATTTCATTACTTGCCACTTCCAGATCACCTTCATTGAGCAAAGATATGATCCTATTCTGTATTTCGATATAAGCGCTTCGTGCTGCTTTGATTTTTTCCATAAGATCCTTCTCGGCTGGGGAGGTGAGTAAAGGTTCTAATTTAGTTACTATTTCTCCGATTTCGTTTCTTAATTTTTCAACCTTACCTATATACTCTTTACTATTCCCCATCTTATAGGTTAATAGAGCATCTCGAAGATTAGTCCCTATGGACTGAATATTATTTAGAATATTTTCAGAAAGTTCAAATTTTGTAAAATGCACATCTAATAATTTTGTTAATCCATTTCTAGTTTGATAAAGTTCATAGAAGAGAAAGAGCTGCACAGACGTGATTATTATAATTATTGCTAACAGTGATGAAATAACAATACTTTTCAAGCTTCTTTTATTCATTCTATTACCTCCTGTAACCTTATAACAAATTATACATAATAATAAAATAAAATCAAATCAATTTTTTAGTCGTAAAAGTTATCGATAAATTGATGGTCGTATAGACCTAAAAACTCCCTCTGTTTCTTGTAATCTTCGATGTATTTCACCTTTAATTCCTCTAACCTTTTTATATCATTTTTAAGTCTTTCTATTTTCCTTGAAACTCTATCTATCAATAAGTTACGTCTTTTCTCTGCAAAGAGACCTTTTTTGAACTTTTCCCGATTTTGTAGACGGAGAAGGATATTCTGTTCCCTTTTTAACAAAGATGATTTTTGTTGTATCATTTCTATTGCAAATTCTATCTTTTTGCCGTATTGACTTAATGTTTGGGCTTTTAGCTCATTAATTTCTGCTTGTAAACCATTGAGATCAAACATAAGGAGACATTACAATTTACATGGAAGATTTGCAACAGTTTTTTTTAACTACTTATAGGGTATTGCTAAATTATTATGGTCATCAAAAGTGGTGGCCTGCTGAAACAGGCTTTGAGGTGGTTGTTGGTGCTATACTTACCCAAAATACCAGTTGGAGCAATGTGGAACGGGCAATTATAAATCTGAAAAGTACCACTGCATTAACTCCTAAGTCGATATTTGAGATCGAACATGAAAAGCTTAAGGAATCGATAAGACCAGCTGGATTTTTTAATCAAAAGGCTGATAGGTTAAAGGGGATATCTAAATTTATTTTAGACGAATTAGGTGGTGATATCAAGAATCTCAGTAAGTTAGATTTAGAAGTTGCACGGAATAATCTGTTATCGATAAAAGGTGTTGGGGATGAAACGGCTGACTCAATACTTCTATATGCTGTTGAGATGCCAAGTTTTGTCATAGATAAATATACTATTAGGATGTTTGGTAGGGTAGGGGTAAAAGGTGTGAAAGGGTATCAAAGCTGGCGAAGGCTCTTTATGGATAATTTACCTGTAGATATCGGTATTTACAAAGAGTATCATGCTCTTATTGTGGAGCATTCAAAGAATTTTTGTAGATCGAAACCTTTATGTGAGGATTGCCCAATGGAAAATTATTGTAAAAAGTTATTTTAATCTATATATTGTTAATGTTAGGTGGTGTTGTGGTTGCTGTCGTTGGGCAGAGGAAAGTCCGGACACCATAGGGTATGATGGTCGATAACATCGACCTGCAGTGATGTAGGGAAAGTGCCACAGAAAACAGACCGCCCGTTACATTATAAAGATTAAGTAACGGGTAAGGGTGAAAAGGTGGGGTAAGA
>JAINCL010000248.1:0-2231 GCA_036574145.1 Deferribacterales bacterium
CTTGAGTAATATCCTTTATAAGCCCTCCATTAGCAGCCATTACCGCTACTTCGATGGCTGTTTTCATCCCATTCCCAAATATCTTTAATGTTTCACCTACTATCTCCGGCATGTACAGCCCATCCCACTTTATTCGAAAAGATCTGCTTACAGACGAAAAAAGATGTGTACCTGTGTGGATCTTAACCCCCATGGAAATTAGTTCATTATATGTGTTATCATCCATAAATTGTTCATTTAGCCTACCAAAACCTGTGTGGTATCTGACTGCAATAATATCACCTGTGTAGTTCATCTGGGTAGCATATTTTTTTAGCAATAATGCACTTCTACCTGTTTCGGTGGGAACCACAATAACTCCTATATGATTTTCAAAGGCTCTCTCCAGAGCAAACTTTATTACATTTTCTGTATTGGCTTCTCCAGCCTTTTCAAAATAATAGATCTTTTTACTATAATACACAATACCCCCTTCAACTAATTATTGACTTGCAGCATCACCATATTATAATATACCTTCATGAGAATACTTATTATATCAGATACTCACATCGATTCAATAAAAAATCTACCTAAAATATTAATTTCTGAAATTGAAAGGTCAGATGCTGTTTTTCATGCGGGGGATATTGTGGGTAAAAGGGGGTATAATGAATTATTATCTCTAAATAAAAATCTATATGCTGTAAGGGGGAATGTCGATTTTATGCTGGACAATCTACCGACAAGTCTGACAGTAACCATAAATAACTTAAAGATATCCATTACACATGGGAATAGATATCATGACATAATAAACGGTTTACTTTATGAGTTTGCCGATTCAGATATTATTATTTTTGGACATACCCATCACCCATATTCCAAAATGGTAGGGGAACAATATTTAATCAATCCTGGCAGCACTTCAAAAAATAGGTGGAAAAATAAAGAAACATATGCTATTCTTGAGCTAACTGATATAAATTATAATATAACTTTTTATGAAATATAATTAAGAGGTTAAAAGTATGAAGATTGCAATTGTTGGGGCTGGTAGTGCAGGGATGTTTACTGCTTATAAGCTTGCTAATATTGATAATATCGATATAGATATCTTTGAAAAAGGTAGCAGTATAGAAAATAGAAGTAGAAAAGAGGTGATGTCTGGATTCGGGGGAGCAGGAGCTTTTTCCGATGGCAAGCTTACATTAACTACAGAATTTGGTGGATGGCTAACCGATTTTTTCGATGAGGCTACATTATCGAAATTGATTGATGAAGCAGACGAGATATGGAAAAATTTCGCATCAGTGTATGAACTTGATTCTTCACAGAACTATGAAAAGATCAAAGATTTAGAATACCTCTGTTCACGGCATAACTTGAGACTTTATGCTGCAAAAATAAGACATTTAGGGACAGATAACTGTCTTCTTGCCATAAAAAATATTCAAAATTACCTCTTATCAGCCAAAAATATCAATATCTTTTTTAATACAGCAGTCACAGATCTCATCATAGAGAATGAAACTGTAAAAGGGGTAATCACCGACAAAGGTGAGAAACATTTTTACGATTATGTAATTCTTGGGGTAGGGCGAAGTGGAAATCACTGGATTCAGGAGATGGTGAACAGGTATTCGATAGCCTCATCCATAAATCCAGTTGATATAGGTGTAAGGGTTGAGGTGCCAAGATCGATCACAGATAGTTTCACCGATTATCTATATGAGTTTAAAATAAAATATTATACATCTGAGTTTGAAGATGAAGTGAGAACCTTTTGTGTAAATCCGGGTGGATTTATAGCCATCGAAAGGAATGAAAACGATCTTTTAACGGTCAACGGTCATTCTTACAAAAATCGGAAAAGTAATAATACAAATTTTGCCCTTCTTGTATCGACTAAATTCACCGAACCTTTTAAAGAGCCTGTAAAATATGGTCAATACATAGCTTATCTGGCAAATATGTTAAGCGGCGGGACAGTAATTATTCAACGTTTCGGTGATCTTATCCGTGGAAGACGATCCACCGAAAGCAGAATAAGGAAAAATTTTGTTCAACCTACACTAAAAGATGCAATGCCGGGAGATCTATCTTTTGTTCTCCCTTATAGGTATCTATCCAATATAAAGGAGACCATTTTCAAACTCGATAAAGTAATGCCCGGGATGGCAGATCCCAACACATTACTTTACGGAATTGAAGCTAAATTCTATTCTTTGAGAATCGATATCGAGGAAAAT
>JAINCL010000249.1:0-5760 GCA_036574145.1 Deferribacterales bacterium
TGACCTGCACCAATTACTATTACATCGTAATTATTTTCATAATCTATCATATCAGCCTCTTTGATCACTTACCTATACAAAATCTATCAAAAATATTATTTAAAATATCCTCTGTATAATGCTCTCCAGTGATTTCATATAAAATATTAAGAGATTCAGAAAGCTCAAAAGCAGCAATATCAAGATCTCCTATCTTAAGAGCCTCCTTAATCTTATTTAAATGAACAATAAAATTATTAAAAAGGTACCGATGACGATCATTGATCATAACATCAAGACCAAGCTTATCAGATTCTTTTGGTAACAATCTATCTTTTAAAAAAGGGATTATTTTGTCGAGATCCATAGAATATTTTAAAGAAAAAGATAGATCATAATCTATCGGATAATCAGTCAGAAGATCTTTTTTATTTAGAAACAAAACCCTATTTTTATTGGAGGTATATTCGAGTAGATAACGATCATCCTCATCAAAAGAAGATGCATCAAAAAGAGCTATTACAAGGTCAGCATTATCAATCAGCTGCTTTGCCTTTTCAATTCCAAGAGCTTCTATCCTATCTGAAGAGATTCTGATCCCAGCAGTATCTATCAATTTAATAGGGATACCTTCGAGATCAGCATATTCTGTGATATAATCTCTGGTGGTTCCCGGAATATCTGAAACAATCGATCTCTCATGGGAAATGAGAAAATTAAGTAATGAAGATTTACCCACATTAGGTTTCCCAGCGATAACAACGGTAAAACCATCTTTAAAATTATTAAGGATATCGTAATGTTTAGTGAGATTATTAACTGCATCTAAAATAGAATCTACCTTAATAAATATACCATTTAACGATTCAATATCAAGATCATCTTCAGGGAATTCAATAAATGCTTCAATAACAGATCCTATATCGATCAGCGTTGAAATAATTTCATCGATTCTCTTTGTAAGACCTCCAGATAATAAACCATATGAAAACTGAACAGAATATTTAGATTTAGAATTTATAATTTCTGCAACTGCTTCAGCCTGTGATAGATCAATCTTACCATTAAGAAAAGCACGCTTGGTAAATTCGCCCGGCATAGCATATCTAACACCTAACGTATATAGATCTTTAATAAAAGATGAAACAATAATAGGGTTACCATGAAAAGAAACCTCTAACACATCTTCGCCTGTATATGAAAAAGGAGCCTTGAAAAAAGTAAGTAGTATATCGTCTGATATTTCAGAACCTATATATCTACAAAAGGTAGCTTTCCTTGGGACAAAACGATCTATAGAAAAAAATGGCAACAACCGTTCAAGATTCTCACCAGAAATCCTTACTACAATTACAGCAGAAGGTATTAAAGGGGTAATAGGTGCAACAATAGTATCCATACTTCCATTATAATGTTTTTTCAAAAGATATCATAGTATTATACATCAACATTGTTATGGTCATGGGACCTACACCACCAGGAACAGGTGTTATAAATGATGCAATCGGCTCTACATCATTGAAAGCCACATCACCCACCAATTTTCCATCAACCCTATTTATTCCAACATCAATAACAACAGCACCTGGTTTGACAAAATCTTTTGTGACAAAATTTGGTTTGCCAATGGCAGCCACAAGAATATCGGCAGATGCACAAACCTTTGGTAAATCTTTTGTTTTAGAATGACAGATGGTAACAGTAGCATTACTTTTTAAAAGTAATGATGCCATAGGTTTACCAACAATATTGCTCCTACCAAGAACCACTGCATTCTTCCCTGATAGATCTATACCATATTCTTCAAACATCTTCATAACACCATATGGAGTACAGGGGTAAAAAGTATCTTCTCCAATCTGCATCAAACCGACATTAAAGGGGTGGAAACCATCTACATCCTTAGATGGATCTATTGCAAAAAGGATCTTTTTTTCGTCTATATGTTTTGGCAACGGTAACTGAACAAGTATACCATTAATTGTGGGATCGTTATTATATTTATTAACAAGATTAAGAACATCATCAGTGGAAGATTCTTTAGGTAATCTATCCACAACAGATTTATATCCTGCCTCAAGACAGGATTTCTCTTTCATATTTACATAAACATTACTTGCAGGATCATCACCAACAAGAATAACAGCAATGCCAGGTACTCTATTATATTCATTTTTATACTTTAAAACCTTTTCTTTTAACTCACCTCTTATCTTTTCAGATAATTTTTTACCATCAATAATTATAGCCATCTATTCCTCCTTAACAATGGCAAATGATACAATTTCATCATCTACAACATTCATTAATTTTACACCTTGAGTATCCCTACCAAGCACAGGGATATCTGATACAGATATTCTAATAACCTTACCAGATTTGCTCATCAACATTACATCATCTTCTAAATTAACCTGTTTTGCACCACTGATAGGTCCTGTTTTAGGGGTAACTTTTGAAAGTTTTAAACCTTTACCACCCCTTGATTGAACCCTATAATCGGAAACTAAAGAGCATTTGCCGTAACCATTAGTGGTAACTGTAAGGATAAATGGAGCACCTGTTAACACCTCCATTGAAACTACAAAATCATCCTCTTCAAGGGTAATCCCTCTTACACCGGTGGCGTTTCTTCCCATATCACGAACATCTTTAGATTGAAATTGTATAGTTTTACCATTTCTCGTGGCAATTGTAATATTATCCATATCAGTCGTTATAACAGCAGATACAAGCTCATCATTTTCACGAAGCTTTATAGCTACCATACCATTTCTTCCACTTTTAAATTCATCGATAGAGGTCTTCTTAACCACCCCATACTTTGTACAGAGGAAAATATATCTATCGTGATCAGATTCAGATAAACTCACCACAGCTGCAACAGATTCACCTGGTTGTAAAGATAAAATATTAGAGATATGCCTGCCACGTGTACCAGGTGTAGATTCCGGTAACTCATAGACCTTTAAGAAATGAATTTTACCAGTATTTGTAAAAAATAGTAATTTAGAGTGATTGGTGGATATGAGAAGTGTTTCTATAAAATCTTCACCTTTACTCATTGCAGCAGATTTACCTTTACCTCCACGTTTCTGAGAGTTAAAGAAGCTAAGAGCTGTTCTTTTTATATAACCCTGATTAGTGATGGTTACAACAGCATCTGCATCAGGTATAAGATCCTCTATAGATAATTCGTTATGCTCATATATAATTTCAGTTCTTCTTTTATCGCCATACCTTGCTTTTATATCAAGTAATTCCTCTTTAATTATATTCATCAAAATCTGATGACTGCCCAAAATAGATTTATAATACTCAATATTTTTTAATGTCTCTTTATACTCTTCGATAAGCTTTTCTATTTCAAGACCTGTGAGTTTCTGCAATCTCATTTCAAGAATTGCAGTAACCTGAGCATCAGAAAAGTTAAATCGATCGATAAGTTTTGCTTTGGCATCTTTTACATCAAAAGAACCTTTAATGATAGCAATAACCTCATCTATATTTTCCACAGCAATCTTAAGACCTTCTAAAATATGAAGCCTTTCTTCAGCTTTCCTGAGAAGATATTGAGTCCTGCGTGTTACAACAGTTACCCTATGACCGATGAACTCATCAAGTATCTTCATAAGTGGTAATGTAACGGGACGACCATTAACAAGAGCAACAGAATTGATGCCAAAAGAGATCTCCATCTGCGTGAATTTATAAAGCTGATTTAAGATCACATCAGCAGGCTCACCCTTCTTAACCTCTATCACTACCCTTATACCATCACGATCTGATTCATCTCTAAGCTCAGTAATACCAGAAATAACCTTATCTCTTACAAGCTCAGCTATCTTTTCGATCATCGCAGATTTATTAACCTGATAAGGTATTTCAGTTATTATTATCTGCTCTTTCCCAGATTTGGTAACATGTATTTCTGCTTTTGCTCTGATTTTTATTGTACCTCTACCGGTTAGATATGCTGTTTTTAATTCGGAAACTCCAAGGAGAATACCTGCTGTTGGAAAATCTGGGCCCTTAATAAACTTTAAAATATCTTCAAGGGTTGCATCAGGATTTTCTATTTTATAAACTAAAGCATCTATCACTTCAGAAAGATTATGGGGCGGAATGTTGGTTGCCATCCCTACAGCGATACCACTTGAACCATTAATCAAGAGATTGGGGATTCGTGTTGGCAAAACAACAGGTTCCTCAATGGATCCATCATAATTTGGTATGAAATCAACGGTATCTTTATCCAGATCAACAAGCATCTCATCGGTAATTTTAGCAAGCCTTGCCTCAGTATACCTCATTGCAGCTGCTGAATCACCATCCACTGAGCCAAAGTTTCCCTGCCCTTCCACAAGAGGATATCTCATTGAGAAATCCTGGGCAAGACGCACAAGAGTATCATAAACAGCTGAGTCGCCATGTGGATGAAACTTACCTATTACATCCCCCACTACCCTTGCAGATTTTTTAAAAGGCTTGTTATGGACAAGCCCCATCTCATGCATAGCATACAAAACCCTACGATGAACAGGTTTTAATCCATCACGTACATCTGGCAAAGCCCTACCGACAATGACACTCATAGCATAATCTAAATAATTAGACTTAATGGAATCTTCTATACTTATATCGATAATACCTTTATCCTTTGACATCAACAACCTCTACTTTTATTATACATCTATATTTTTTGCATACAATGCATTTTCTTCTATAAATTCTCTTCGTGGAGCCACTACATCACCCATCAATATCGAAAATAATGTATCAGCCTCTTCAGCATCCTCTATGGTTACACGGTATAAAACCCTTCTTTCTGGATCCACAGTAGTTTCCCACAATTGTTCAGGATTCATCTCCCCAAGGCCTTTGTATCTTTGAATACTTAAACCTTTTTTACCACGTAAGTCCACAAAATTTATTAAAGAAGAAATGTTATCAAAACTATGTAACTCACCGTCAGCTTCGATATTTATAGGTATATTACCCAACTCAGAAATAAATCTTCCAAGCCTTTTTATCTCCTTAAATTCGGGTGTAGATAAGAAATCGGTATTTATTGCATGGATAGATCCAGTAGGGAGAGTAAAAAATATGTTATATCTTCCAAACTCCACATTAAAATCTATAAAATGGGAAACATACCCTTCAAAACACCCTTTTGAATCGAGATAGTTTTCAAGTTCCTTTACAAAATTAAGATCAGAAAGATTCTCCGGTTCAAGATTGGTGTAAGTGGAAAGTGCAAGTAACAACTCTTCTGAATACCCCTTTTTATGATATTTTTGTAAAAGTTTCCCCATGTAAAAAAGGTTTTTAAATATCTCTTTATATCTTGTGGCAGGTAGCTGAGGTATTACAATACCATCTAACCCCATATCGAGAATAAAATCTTCAAATTCTTCTTCGTTGTGAACATATCTTTCAACCTTATTCTTTTTAATTTTATAAAGAGGTGGTCGAGCTATATATAGATATCCCCTTTCAATTATCTGTCTCATGTATCTAAAAAAGAAAGTGAGCAGAAGAGTTGAAATATGGGCTCCATCCACATCAGCATCGGTCATAATAATAATTTTATGGTAGCGTAATTTAGATATATCAAAATCATCTTTACCTATACCACAACCAAGGGCTGTTATAATGGTTTTTATTTCATTATTTGATAATAACTTATCATATCTTGCCTTTTCAACATTTAAAATTTTACCTTTAAGAGGCAAAATCGCTTGAAATCTTCTATCTCTACATTGTTTTGCAGATCCGCCA
>JAINCL010000250.1:0-2770 GCA_036574145.1 Deferribacterales bacterium
GATATTTTTTTCTACCCCATTTGATAAAACAGCTGTGGATTTTCTTGAGAAGTTAAATGTTCCTGTGTATAAAGTTGCATCTTTTGAAATTACAGATATCCCATTGATCGAATATATCGCTTCTAAAGGTAAACCTATTATAATCTCTACAGGTATTGCTACATTGGAAGATATAGAACTGGCTTTGGAAACGTGTAGAAATAATGGTTGCAATGATATTACTCTCTTAAAATGTACATCTGCATATCCAGCACCCCTCGATGAAGTGAATCTCTTAACAATTGCTGATATGAAAAAAAGGTTTGGGGTAAAAGTAGGGCTTTCCGATCATACACTTGGTATAACTGTACCTATTGCTGCTGTGGCACTTGGTGCTGAAATGATCGAAAAACATTTTATACTTGATAGAAAACTTGGTGGTCCTGATGCTGCTTTTTCATTGGAACCTAAAGAATTTGTTGAGATGGTAAAGGTTGTGAGGGAGGTTGAGGTAGCACTTGGAAAAGTTAGTTATGAATTAACTCCTAAGATACTAAAAAATAAGGTTTTTGCCAGAAGTCTCTTTGCTGTGAAAGATATTTTAGAAGGTGATATTTTTACAGAGGATAATATTAGATCTATACGACCTGGTTATGGGGTGCATCCTAAATATTACAAAATGCTTCTTGGTAAAAAATCGAAAAGAGCTATAAAAAGAGGGGACCCACTTAAAATGGAGGATATTTAGTTTGGGATTTTTTAGGGTTAAGTAGTTATGTAGAGATAGGGGAATAATTTTCTTTTTTTATTGGTAAGTTTCTTGCTAAGTTATTTAAAAAATTGTTAGGGGTGAAAGATGAGCTATTATAAAAAAAATTTGAAGAGTTTGAAAAAATATCGTCCTGAATTATATAAAAAGCTTATTAACTACAAGCCAGAAAATAGATATCTAATAACCACTTCAAATCATCCTCAAAAATATCCTAATCTGTTGCACAAAGATTCTGGATTGTTGACTTACGATAACAATGACCCTATTACATCAGTATTGAAGGATCTGAAAAGTAAAATCTTTTTGCCAGTATTGAACTTTCACTTCGGTTTTGGTCTTGGTTATGAGCTTATGGGGATGGTGCAGAATTATAAACATCAAGACTCTGTATATGTAGTTATAGATCCTGAGTTGGAGCCTTTTTATCATGCAATAAATATGATCGATTTTGAAGAGATAATTAAAGAAAAAAGGGTGTTTTTAGCTATAGGTGAACCGATTGGAAATATGTATCTATTTTTTCACGATCTTTTGATGCTTGGAAATCTGAAAATGTATGTAAAATCGATAAATATAATAGAAAATAAACTCTCCACAAGAGTAAATTTCGAATATTTCAAGTCGGTTATGAATCAATTAAAAGATGCTGTAAGGGAGGTATTACTTCATTTTGGTAATGACCCGTGGGATTCTTTGATAGGTATAGAAAATACTTTTCTAAATATTAATGAAATAATCAATAACCCCGGCATCAAAGATTTAAAAGATAAGTTCAAAGGTAAGCCTGGTATAGTGGTTGCCACAGGTCCATCTCTAAATAAAAATATAGAATTATTGAGAGGGCTTGAAAATAAAGCTGTAATATGCGCTGCTGATGCTTCCGTAAAGGTTATGAAAAGATATAAACTTAAACCACATTTAGTTACCTCTCTGGAAAGGGTCATTGCAACATCAAAACTTTTTGAAGGTTTGACACAAGATGATGTAAAGGATGTTTATTTGGCTGCGTGTCCAGTCGTGAGACCTGAAACATATGCTAATTTTCCGGGGGAAAGGATTATTGTGTATAGGAATTTTGCTACTTTTAAATGGCTTGAAATAGAAAAAGGGATATTAAATATTGGTGCATCATCGGGTAATATGGCATTTAAAGTGCTGGAATATCTCGGTTGTGATCCCATTATATTGATAGGTCAGGATCTGGCTTTTGGTGAAGGGGATGTGACCCATGCAACTGGCTCTACATATGGTGAAAAAGAGGATTCTTATTTTAAAAGAAGAATTTTAGAAGTAGAAGGTAATTACACTGAAAAGATAAAAACCACAGAAGTATGGTATCAATTTCTCAAGCATTATGAGAAGGATGTGGCAAATTTTAATGGTACGGTTATAAATGCCACAGAGGGTGGAGCAAAAATACAGGGGACTAAGATTATGACATTTAAAGAGGCGATAGATAATTGTATTAACGCTGATGTAAATGTAATTGATACTATAAGGTCTTCTTTGAATTATCCAACAGAAATTGAGAAGGTTGAACAAAGGGAGATGATGATCAAAAAGGTTCGGGAAGCAATTGAGTATAGTGATGAGGTTATGGATAAGCTGAAGGAGGGTTTACATTATATACAACTATTTAAAGATGAGATAATCAAACCATTTGAAGAAAGTAAAAGGATAGATGATAAAAGAGCAAGCGAACTGTTTCAACTTATTCAGGAACCGATGAAAATATTTGCTGAAAATAAATTTTATGAGATATTTATGCACTTTATACAATCATATTATATAACAAGCATGGTCGAGGTCTTTGGAGTTATGGGGTCTGATATAGAGGCTATCCGTAAAAATTTTACCGTTGTGGTTATGTTGGAGGATATGTATTCTGTTATCGGTAAGCTTATTGCGGCAATGAAAAAGGATATGCTGGATATGGAAAGTAAATTGGAAGAAAATTTTATAAAAAAATCCTAAAGTTTTATTATATATGTTCGATAATAACATCAAAGAGAATGGTTG
>JAINCL010000251.1:0-2390 GCA_036574145.1 Deferribacterales bacterium
CAAGGAAAAACCCGTTTTTACCATATTTAATATTTAAAAATGAATTGTTACATTTTGGACATTTTATATCTGTTTTTAGGTTGGCTATAAGGTTTTTATCTGCATTTGAGACATCTTTACTAAAAGATTGATAGAAATCTTTTATCAAAGTCAACCAATCTAGTTTTCCTTCCTCTATTTCATCGAGTCTTTTTTCCATTTCAGCTGTAAATCCGACTTCAAAAATCTCCTTAAAATTCTTCAAGAGAAGATATATAACAAATCTACCTAATTCGGTAGGATAGAATTTTCTATCTTTGATTTCAACATAACCCCTTTCAACAATTGTTGATATAATATTTGCATAGGTACTTGGTCTACCTATACCTTTTTGTTCGAGGGTTTTTACTAAGGAGGCTTCTGTAAATCTTGGAGGTGGAGTTGTGAAATTTTGCTTTGGATCATAACCTATTGGTATAGCTGTGTCATTTATATGAACTTCTGGTAAAAGCTGTTGCTCTTCTGTTTCATTTTCGTCGGTAGCCTCTTGATAAAGCTTGAGAAAACCGGGGAAATTTAATATTTTGCCGGTTGCTTTAAATGTAAGATTTTTTACTGATATATCGATGCTTGTCTTATCGAAAATGGCATCAGCCATCTGTGAAGAGATAAACCTTTCCCATATCAATTTGTAAAGCTTATATTGATCAGGTGTAAGGCTTGATTTTACAGATTCAGGTGTTAAAAATATATCTGTAGGTCTAATGGCTTCGTGGGCATCTTGAATATTTTCTACCTTATTTTTATAAACTCTTTTACTTTTATTTAAATATTCTTCACCGAATTCTTTTAGGATAAAAGATTTTGCATCTTTTACGGCGTCTTCAGATATACGAGTGGAGTCTGTTCTCATATAGGTAATCAATCCAGTTGCCCCTTTACCCTTAATCTCCACACCTTCGTATAGTTGTTGAGCGATCATCATTGTTTTTTTAGCTGTAAACCCTAATTTTCTTATTGCATCCTGCTGTAGGGTTGATGTGATGAAAGGAGGGTAAGGTGTTTGGGAAACTTTTTTCTTTTCAACATTTGTTATTATACCATTGAGATTATTGATTTCATCTAAAACCTTTTTTACCTCGTTCTCATTTTTAAGATTAGCTTTTTTATTATCTATCTTTTCAAGTTTTGCTGTAATTTTGTTTCCAGATACATCAAACACCCCTGTAATTGTCCAGTATTCTTTGGGTACAAACTTTTCGATCTCCTCTTCTCTTTCAACAATAAGTCTCAAAGCAACTGATTGCACTCTACCAGCTGATAAACCATACTTTATAGGTTTCCAGAGGAGTGGACTTACTTGGTAACCAACAAGCCTATCAAGGATTCTTCTGGATTGTTGGGCATTAACCCTTTGCATATTTATACTACCCGGGTTTTTTATCCCTTCTTCAATACCTTTTTTAGTGATTTCATTGAATTGGATTCTAAAAATATTTTTATTTTTAATCAATTCTGCAATATGGTATGCTATTGCTTCACCTTCACGGTCAGGGTCAGGGGCTAAATACACTTTTTCAGCATTTTCAGCTAATTTTTTTATTTCATCTACGATCTTTTTTTTACTTTTAAGCAGTTTATAGTGTGGTTTGAAATCGTTTTCTATATCTATACCAAGTTCGTTTTCCGGTAGATCCTTTATATGACCCATACTGGCTGTAACTTTAAAATCTTTGCCCAAATATTTTTCAATGGTTTTAGCTTTTGAAGGGGATTCCACTATTACTAAATTCTTTGCCATATCTATTCCGATAGCTCCTCTAATAAAATTGTTTCATCTTCAAAAAAGTTCTTTTTTTCTAAAATTGTCAATACTATAAGTTGTTTAATATGTTCCACCTGTATTTTATTCCCTTTTGATCCCATTAATTTTTCCAATATCTCTTCTATTGTGTCAAGATCTAAGATTCCGTATAGATATAGCTTTTGAATGAACTGTAGAGATTTTTCACTTAATTTATTCATCTCTTTTTTTGTAAAGACCCTAAAAATAGGGTTAGTATTAAAAGATTCAAAATCGAGGATCGACAGAGCTTGTCTAATTTCATGGTCATCAAAACCAACATCGTAAAGCATATTTTCTATTTCATTCTGATTAATAAATTTTTCAGACTCAATATAATCTATAATAAGATTTAGTGCTATAACTATCTTTTCCATACTATCTCCTATTAATGGTATATTTTCCCTCATTATTTAAATATATTAAATCATTTAATTCCAACTCAGCAACAATACTGATGACTTCTGATGGAGAAAGTTCTGTTTTGATACATAATTCATCAATACTGTTGGGTGAATTGCGTAAAATTTCCAATATTTTTGTTACATTATCACTTTGACTTATAATA
>JAINCL010000252.1:0-8343 GCA_036574145.1 Deferribacterales bacterium
AAGCTTATCCAGTCAAATCTTGTATCCATTGAAAATATCCATTTTAATGGTATTGAAGTTGAATCAGCATACCTGCCATCAGTTTATGTTGGTGGTGATTACTATGATATTATCCCAATTGATGATAATACTGTAGATATAGTAATAGCAGATGTTTCTGGTCATAATGTGGCTTCTGCTTTGATAATGACTCAGGTTAGAAGTATAATTAGAACAACTGTCGTTATTAAGCCTGAAGTTACACCTAAAGGGATATTAAAAATAATAAACAAAGAAATGTTTGATCAGATAAGTAAACATAATTTTATTATTACTGTATTATATATGAGGCTTAATAATAAGTCTGGCGAGATTATATATTGTAATGCTGGACATTATTCACCAATAATCATTAGGGATGGTGATGTTATTGATGAGCAAAATGGTGATCTTTTGTTAGGTGTTTTAGAGGATTATCAATACAGGGAGTTTAAACTTAAACTTTACAAGGATGATACAATGATACTTTATACAGATGGTATTATTGAAGCTGAAAATGATAAAGGTGAGTTTTATGGGAAAGAGAGGTTTTTGAATCTTCTTAAAGCCCACGCCTATATGGATCCTACAAAGATAAAAAATGCTATTTTGACATCCATCTCCGATTTTACCAAAAATAATATTCAGAGTGATGATATAAGTATATTAATTATAAAGAAAGTATAGTTTTTTCTACTTTATAAATATGTTAAATCCTTGATTTTAGATGTTAGAGTATGATAGAGTTAAAGCTTAAATAATGTAGCCAGTAAGACTGATATTATTATAAAAATCGATATTATTGAAAATATCTTTATCCTTTCTGATATAAAAGCAATTAATGATATAATTATCCCAACAAAAGGGGTGGAAACAAAAACTATAATGATCAATAATCCTAATTTATTTATAAAGGTGGTATCGATTTTGTAAAATTGTAAGATTGTGTGTAGTATAGTTAAAATAATGGAAGCAATTATAGTTAGTTGTGTTATTTTATTGTAAAATAATCCTATTTTTTGTTTGATTAGGTTATCATCTATCATTTTAAACCTTTATATAGCATCTGTAGAGAAATTATCATTAAAAATGCAGCAAAAAGAATTCTTAATTTTTTATCAGTTATCTTCGGGAATTTTTTAGCAGCAAATTTAGATCCGAAGATCACACCAATGATCATATTCAAAGAAAGATACGGTAATACCTTACCATGGGTTAAATATGGTATGGTACCACCAGCAGCAGTGAGACCGATCATATAATTACTTGTGGCAATTGATACTTTTAGAGGGATTCTGGAAATGAGATTCATTGCTGGGACCTTGAACACTCCACCACCTATTCCAAGCATTCCAGAAGCCAAACCTGCAATAGCTGAAATAATAGATGTAAGTGTAATATTATGCGGTGTATATACAATATTTTCTTTTTTTTCAGGATCGTAAAAACTATCTGTAAAAATATTTAAAGATGTATTAGTTAGAACAGTATCTTCTTTAGACTTTAGACTTTCTCTTATATAAATTAACGAAACAAGAATCAATATTATACCAAAAATAATCTTAAGTAATGAATCATTTAATTGATTGCCTATAAAACCACCTATAATTGCTGCTATAACTGTAATAAGTTCTAATAGAAGACTCAATCGTATATTAACCATACCTTTTAGTAAGTTTATATGTGCAGTGGCGAGACTTGTTGCCACATTTGTTACAAGTGCAGCTGCTACTGCTGTATGCATAGTATAATTGAAGAAAAGAACAAGAATTGGTACTAAAAGTGAACCTCCACCTATACCAAGCAAAGCTCCCAAAATACCTGTTATAAAACCTGCTAAAAGAAGTAATATAATTTCTAACATTACAATTCACTTTTTTTCATTTTTTCACTAATTACTATGGTCTTGCTGTGTTCTTTTAACTCTTTTTTGGAGAAATTGACTAGAAGTTTTTTTCTTAATATCTTAGCTTTATTAATATTTCTTTTTCCGCTTGGATCAAATTTCATTAATTGTGCAAAGCCATTTTCCACCGCTTTTCTTGCCATTTCTGTTGATTTTGCTTCGTAAAGATCACATTTAGCTATGAAGGTTGGGCTTTTTCTATTTTTGAGATAGGTTGCCAACTCTGAAAGTTTTAAGATAGATTGCATCTTTATCCCATTTTTTAGAAAAAAAAGCTCTCTTTTAAAATAGAGTTTTTCAATATTAAAGCTTCTTAAAAACAATTCACCTCTTACATCGGCATGTTCTAATATTTCCAATAGGATATATTTAAATTTTTTATCATTTGAAGCCGATGCCATCTCCACCATAAAGTGGGATAAAAATCTTGATTTGTTGTTAAGCATGGTATGTTCAGGTACTAAATGGTTATGTGCGATAATATCCGCTGCAAGGTGTGAGGCGTAGCCATGAGCAAATGCTTTATCTGCGTCGCTATTGGCTTTTTTGAAAAGTAAAGATACTGTATTCCATGAATGGGTTGGAAGATTTTTTTTGAACTTAGAAATATCTTTAAACAGGTTAAAGAAGTCCGGAAATAGATTACCAGTGATGAAAAAAGCTGGATAGTTTTTCAATAGACTGAAATTTGTGGTTTCTAAAATATTTAAAGCTATTTTTATGTGCGTCTCTGGACCCCAGGCTAATGATAACACAGGGGTTAACAGCATTATTAATATTATAATAAGTATCATAAAAGAGATTATATATTAAATCTCTCTTAAACGCAATAGCTTTTAGTGTAGGAAGTGGTAAACAATATTAATTTTCAGCTTTTTTAATTATAGGGTTGAATCCTTTGTTTGCTACATATACTTTATCTCCCACTGATAGATTTTTAAAATCATCCTCAGTTGCCAAAACTTGTACCAAATTTTCCCCTATTGCAACTATCGTAATATAAGCTACATCTGTTTTGACAATATCTAAGATGAAACCGGTGAAAGAGAATTTAGGTGTTAATTGTTTATCTAAGAAAATAGATTGAGGGGTACCATATTTAATTATTTTACCATCGTCAATTATATATATTTTGTCAGCTAGTTTTAATACCTCCTGATAATCGTGGCTAATTATAATTGTTGGAACTGCTAAGTCCTTATGAATTAGTTTGATTTCATCTTGTAATTTTACTCTTATACTTGCATCTAAAGCAGATAGAGGTTCATCTAAAAGAAGTATTTCAGGTTTATTTGCAATGGCTCTTATTAGAGCAACTCTTTGTTGTTGTCCGCCAGATAAAGTGTGGGGGTAGCGTCTTAGAAGATCGCCAATGTTTACCATCTCCACTAATTTATCGATATATTTTTTATCTATGGTCTTACAACCATATATTATATTTTCATAAACCGTTTTGTTTGGAAAAAGACAATAGGATTGAAAAACCAAACCCACCTTTCTTTTTTGTGGTGGTATAAAAATATTATCTTTCGATGAAAACCATATTTTATCATTTACAGTAATAATACCTTCGTCAGGCTTTTCAAGGCCTGCAATTATTCGTAATGTTGTGGTTTTACCGCTACCAGATTTCCCGAATAGGGAGATTAATTCATTATTATTAATTTCAAAATTTATATCAAGCTGAAATCTATCTACTTGATTTGCCAACTCCTTCTTTACCTTTATCTTTAACATTATTTAACCTCAAATTTTTTGTTTAAATGGTAAAACAGGGCAAGAGTGACAAAAGAAAATATAAATAGTAACCCAGCATACAGATGGGCGGTGAAATAATCAAGTCTTTCTACGGCATCGTATATGGCTATTGATACAACTTTTGTTTCTCCTTCGATATTTCCACCAATCATAAGTACTACACCAAATTCTCCAATAATATGGGCAAAAGAGATTACAAGTCCAGTTATGATGGAGCTTTTCATATTTGGTAAAATAACATGAAAGAGAGTAGATAAAGCTGTTTTCCCAAGTGTGTAGCTTGCTTCTATTAATTCTTTATCTATACTCCTAAATCCAGCAGTTAGGGGATGTATCATAAAAGGTAGACTGAAGATCACTGAAGCTATGACTAATCCATCGAAATGGAATGCTGGTTGGTGTCCAAAAAGTTTTACCCAAATCGATCCCAGAATACCATTTTGATTCATAAAAATGAGCAGATAAAAACCGAGGACAGATGGGGGTAAAACAAGGGGGAGAGATATTGAGGCTTCCATTAATGACTTTAATCTTACATTTCCATATGCCAAAAAATAGGATATCGGTATTCCAATTATCAATAGAATTATTGTGGATATCAAAGCAAGTTTCAATGTTATTTTGAAGCTTGTGATATCTAATTGTGTTAAAAGTTCCATAATGCTATTCTCCAAACTCGAGTGCTATCTCATTGGTTCTTATTATTAATGTTGCTTTATCATTTATTTTTAAATTTAGTAGTTCAAAAGATTTTCTTGGGATAATTGCATTAATTGTAATACTATCGATGATAAAATTAAGACTTGTAAGCACCTTGCCGATGTTAGCATTTACAAATGTTGCTTCAAAGTTATTAAGGAAACTATTGCAGGTTGATGAGCAATCCTTTACTATTTCCACTTCTGTCTCTTTGAATAACAGATTTACTTTGTTACCTCTTAAAAGATGTTTAGATTTATCAGGTGATTCAAAAAGTAGGGCGTAGAATTTTTTAATACTGGTATCAATTTTCACAAGACTAAAATTACCATCAGTTTCTATTTCATCTATGATACCTTTTATTATATTCATTTTACTTCTCCCGGCAATGTAAATCCATATTTTATAAAAATCTCTCTTGCTTTAGGATTTGTTACAAAATTGTAGAACCTTTTTGAAATTTCTAATTTTTCTTTATCTTTTTGAGCGTTTTTAAGTATAGCATAACCCTGCTTTATTTCAGAGTGGCAACTGGTTGGTAAAAGTATAAAATCACCATCTTTTTTCAGTTTTTCTGATAGTGCCACAGAGTAAGCAAGGATTCCTATATCAGCCGCTCCCAATTGGACAAATTGTGCTGTTTGGGATATGTTTTCTCCTAATACAAATTTTGATTTTACTTTATCGAATATATTAAAGTGTTCAAGGCATTCTTTTGCAGCTACACCATATGGAGCATGGCTCCAGTCTGCAATTGCGATTTTGGTTATATTGGGATTTAAAAGTGAATTTATGTGTTTATTTAAATCTATATCAGATTTTTTCCTTTTCCATATGACGATACGTCCTACGGCGTAAGGTTTTGGTTCTGATATTGTAAATCCAGCAGATTCAAGTTTTATTACGTATTCCATATCTGCGGAAAATACAATATCGTAGGGAGCTCCATTTATAATCTGGGTATAACCTTTGCCAGAAGAACCAAATATAAATTTTATATCGTCTTGGGGGTATAGTTTTAGATATTCCTTTTTTATTTCATCCATTGCATATACGAGATCGGCTGCACAATAGACATTGACGGATGAAGCAAGAACTGTTTTGGTTGTTATTAGAAAAAATATTAAGATGAATATTTTTTTCATAATTCCTCCTTAACCATATCGTTATGTATGCCTAAATATAACGATTATTGTCAAATGTCAAGGGTTTTTGAAAAAAAATATTATGATACTCTAACATTCAATTATTTATGGTGATATTTTTCTTGATATATATCTGTTGAAAAATTGTGGAAAATATATTTTAAAAAAATTCTTTTTTTGATATATAGATACATTCTGTTTAAAAATAAGTTAATTGTAACAATATGTTATATGCATATGGCTTTTTGTCTGCAAAAGTTTGTCAACTATTTTTTTATCAACAGAAATAGTTGAAAAGATGTTGAAAAATTTAAATGTTAGTAAAGGAAGTCATATATAACGTTAAATTGTAAAAATTGGTTAAAAATTAGCCATTTTGATTATTCAAAGTTTTTTATACATAGTTTATGTATAAATCTAACATCTAAAATTTATCATCTCATGTTCACTTAAAGCTTGTTTTTTTTGGGAAAAAAATCTATCATATTCAACTAATTTAGGAGTATTAATGAACTTAAATATTTATAAAAATTCTATTAACTTATGAATAGATCAAAACTCATTATATTCTTTATAATATCAATTTTTGTGCATATCTTTATAATATATTTTATTAATTTGCCAGAAAATGATATTGCAAAAAAGAAGGAGCCTATAGAGGTGGATATTATCAAGAAAAAACCTTTTATAAAGGATTTACCATCAATGGTATCTAAAAAACAATCAAAAACTTTACCCGATAAGGTTATTCCTAAGGTGATTCCAGATAAGTTTGTTCCCAAAACAGATGAGATTTTAACAAAAAAAGATACTGAAGATAAGTCATTAAAGGAGCCGAATAAAAGAGTTGAAGAAACTAAAAAAGAAGATATTCCCAAAAAAGAGAAAGAGGAGAAGATAGAAGAGATTCATCGTAAAGAGGATATTAAAGATGAAGAGAGCAAAAAGGAAAAAAAACAGGAAACTACCTTTGAAAAAGAGGAAAATAAATTATCTAAGGAACAGATTAGTAGATTGCTGAAACCTAAAGATGTTATTGAGGATATTGCTAGTGGTGGAGAGAGGAAAGAGGATGAGGTAAATTTTAATAAATTTGAAGTTAAGTATACATCATATTTTTATAAATTTAGAAGGCAATTGTATAATGTTTGGAGGTATCCAGCAGAATCTGTCATTAGTGGTGAACAAGGGACTGTAAGAATAAAATTTACAATTTTAAAAGATGGAACAATTACTAACGTAAATATAGTATCAAGTAGCGGTTATTCAAAACTTGATAAAGCAGCTGTGGATGCTCTTAGGTCTATGGGTAAAGTGCCACTGCCTGATTCTTTTGGTATTAATGTGCTTAATGTTGATGGATTTTTTATTTATCAATTAGGTAGTATATGGATAAGATAGTGCTTGATTTTTTAAAGAATATAACTAATTTTAAAGAAAATACAAAGGTGAGGTTATTATGGAACAGAAATGGGAATTAAAATGGATGGCTTGGGAAGTAACTTCTAAATGTAATTTAAAATGTGTTCATTGTCGATCAAGTTCTGATATACATTCACCAGAAGGTATGTTTACGTTGGATAAATGTTATCAACTGATGGATGATATAGCAGAATTTGCAAAACCTGTAATAGTTTTATCTGGGGGAGAATCTTTATTAAGGAGAGATATTTTTGATATAGCTACTTATGGTACGAATAAAGGTTTTAGGATGTGTATGGCTACCAATGGGGTTCTTGTTACAGATGATATCTGTCTTAAAATCAAAGATTCGGGTATTAAAATAGTTTCTTTAAGTCTCGATGGTTCTACGCCAGAAATCCATGATGATTTTAGAGGACAGAAAGGTGCTTTTGCAGGAGTTATGAACGCGGTGGATCTATTTAAAAAATATGGAATAAATTTTATAATAAATTCATCTTTTACTAGAAGGAATCAACATGATATTCAAAATGTATATCAACTTGCAAAAAGATTAGGTGCAACTGCATGGTATATGTTTTTAATTGTTCCTACAGGTCGTGGCGAAGATATAATAAATGAGCTTGTGAGCAAGGAAGATTATGAAAAAATATTGAATTGGCATTATGAGATGGAAAGAGATGAAAATGAGATATTGGTAAGACCAACATGTGCACCACAATATTATAGAATATGGCATGAAAGAAGTAAAAATGAAGGTAAAGATACTTCAAGAAGAAGCCTTACATTTTCCACAGGTGGTGGTAAGGGGTGTATAGCCGGACAAACTATCTGTTTTATAAATTCTGAAGGGGAAGTATATCCTTGTTCATATTTCCCATTTTCTGCAGGAAATGTATTTAATGAAAAACTTAAAGAAATATGGGAGAATTCGAAACTTTTTAAAGACTTGCGTAATTTTAAAGGGTATGAAGGTAAATGTGGAGTTTGTAAGTATTTGGGAGTTTGTGGTGGATGTAGAGCTAGAGCTTATGCTGTGGATGGGTCTTATATGAGCGAGGAACCATTTTGTGACTATATACCTTCAAACTATAAGTGTGGAGTATAAACAAAGTGTTGTCTACTAGTATGTTACATTAAAAAAACTGTTGAAAATATTTTAATAGAGTATATATTGTTAAATAGAAATAAGTTGAGGAGGTGGCTTATGTTAGAGAAATTCAGACCTTCATTTCCAAGCATCAATGAGTTGTCTAATTTACAGGATGAAATTAACAAAATTTTTAACAAGTTTTTCTCAACAAAGGATTTTGGTATAACAACTTATGCACCAAAACTCGATCTATCTGAAAATGATAATGAGTTTAAAGTTGCTGTGGATGTGCCTGGGTTCAC